>JBEPWX010000376.1:0-4163 GCA_041642235.1 Mariniphaga sp. | reverse complement strand
GCCTTCAATGGCGCTGCTGCAGGCATATAGATCCCTCCACCCACAAAACTGTTTCCCGGTTCTATATGAAAATAATAACCTGGGCAATCACCTTTCCGGCCTCCTTTGGCAATGAAGCTCCCGAAGTTTGTTTTGTAGGGTCGTTTATCATTGGAGAACCTTACATCGCGAAAGATGCGAAACATACAATTTTTGGCATCAAGAAGAGGTATGCTGTGGTCAAACTTCCTGATTTCATTGATTAGCACATCGGTTGTGAAAAGTACCTTTTGCTTGCTTTCCACATACCATTCCTTATTGGCCTCAAACCATTCCCGGTTATTGTTTACCGATAATTCCTTAAGAAATTGCAAAACTTTATCCATTCCCTTTGTTAATTTTTTACATTTATGCCAAAGTAATCATTTTTCGGTAAATATGAGTGATAAAAATTATGCATTGATTGTGGCAGCTGGCAGCGGGAAAAGAATGAATTCAATCATTCCTAAACAATTCATAAAGATTAATGGAAAACCTCTTTTAATGCATACTTTTGAAGTTTTTAATCGTTTTGATACAACTTGTGAATTTGTTCTGGTATTGCCCGGTTCTGAAATTGATCACTGGAGAAAACTTTGTGAAGAACACTCTTTTCATATCATCCATAAAGTTGTTGCAGGAGGTGGAACCCGGTTCCATTCAGTGAAAAAAGGGCTTGAGCATATACATGGAAAAGGAATAGTTTTCATTCACGATGGCGTGCGACCGCTGGTTTCGCAACAAACAATTGAGAACTGCTATCTTACAGCCCGTGACAAAGGGAATGCCCTTCCGGTGCTTAACCCTTCTGAATCAGTAAGGGAAACTTTAAAGAATCAAAGCAGGGCAGTCGATCGTGAACGGTATTTTCTTGTACAAACACCACAAACTTTCCAGATTGAACTAATTAAGAAAGCCTATAAAAGGAGATTCTTAAAGAAATTTACCGATGATGCTTCTGTTTTTGAAAGCAACGGAATGAAAATTAATCTTGTGCAAGGTAACCGGGAAAATATTAAAATAACTTATCCGGCAGATATAAAAATTGCAGCTGCCCTGCTTACCATATAAATTTACCGGTATAAATTTTGAAAAGACTTCCCTGACATCTCCCTTTCCCCTTAAAAAGTTTTTAGTTTATTGGCTTCAATCAGTTATTTACCGATTTCCCCTGCTTATAAAAAAGATCAATTGATTATTTTTACGCGCCTTTTATTAAAGGTGGTAATTAAAACAAGTTAAACGATACATATGTTGATGTTTCCATATTTATACTTACGTGTAATTATTTAATCAGGTTGAAAATGAAAAAATTGCTGATAAAACAGTTGTGCTTGCTCATTCTTATAATATTAACTGCTGGTGCAAAAGCTCAGCCGCGTCAGTTTTCTCTTGATGAAGCACAGCGCTATGCCATGGAAAATTCATATGTATTAAAAAACTCACGTCACGATATTGTTCTGGCACAAAAAGAAGTTTGGAAGACTATTACCATAGGTTTGCCTCAAGTGGACGGGACAGCAAACTACAACAAGTTTCTGGATCTTCCGGTTTCACTCATTCCGGGTGAGTTTTTCGGAGAAGATCCCGGTACATATATACCTGTTAAATTTGGCCAGGATTACAATTCCGATTTCGGATTTACTGTTTCGCAACTTATATTTGATGGTTCTTACATTGTAGGTATAGGATCATCAAAGATTTACCTTAACCTTGCTAAACATGCAGAAGAAAAAACGGAAATAACAATTCGTGAGGCCGTTGCCCAGGCCTACTACCTGGCTTTGATTGGTATGAAGAATAAACAGATAATGGAGGACAATCTTGCAAATACCAAAAACCTACTCAGGGAAACCAATGCATATTTCGAAAATGGATTCCGGGAGGAATCGGATGTAGATCAAATGAAAATACTGGTACGCAATGCCGAGAATGAAGTATTAAAGGCTGAACGGGAAATTACAATTGCAAAAGTAGTGCTAAAATACACCCTTGGTTACCCTATGGAACAGGAGATTGAACTGACCGATCAGCTCGAAAAATTCATAACCCCACTTACAGGGATGGACTCATCAGCCGGAATTGATGTTTCAGAGCATATTGATTATCGTTTGGCCGTTACAAACGTTCAGGTATCAGAAAAACTCCTGCGGCTTGAAAAAGCAGCATTTTTACCTAAATTGAGCGGGTTTTACAGTTATACAAAAACAGCTTACGGAAATCAGGCTAATCTTTTTAAAACCTCTGTTTCGTGGTTTCCTTCATCGTTAGTTGGGTTGCAGCTTACTGTTCCCATCTTTAATTCAGGCCAAAAAGTATTAAGTGTACAGCAGGCAAAAATTGAAATGGGAAAAGCTTCCAATGACCGAAAACTTGCAGAAACCACTCTTCAGAAAGATTATCTTACTGCTGCTGCTGAGCTGGAAACAGCAAAAGAGAAATATGCAAACGATGTTGAAAACCATCAGCTGGCAGAGCGGATACTGGATAAGACTAAAATAAAATTCAGCAATGGGCTGTCAAGCAGCACAGAGCTCTCTCAGCTTGAATCACAATACCTGGAAACTTATGGAGCATATGTAGCATCAGTTATGCAGCTGCTTCAGGCTGATTTACTACTTAAAAAAGCGCGGGGAACATTATAACATCAGAAATCAAGAGAATTATGAAACGAATATCAATAATGATTGCTGTAGTCCTTTTTCTTGGAGCATGCAACAGCACTCCAATGAGTGATGAAGAAAGCAAACGAAGAGAACTGCAAAAATATAAGCAGCAGGAAAATGAGCTGCAGGAAAAAATCGAAGTCCTCGAAAATGAACTTGCGGGGGTAAAAGAAGAAGAAACTGTAAAAATTTCTGTAACTGAATTAAACAATCAGCGTTTTGAGCATTTCATTGAAGTAACAGGTCAGGTAGAAGCCGATCTTGATGTCAATGTGAGTCCTGAATCAGCAGGAATAATTGAAGAAATTATGATATCTGAAGGGCAACAGGTATCAGCTGGACAAACACTTGGAAAACTTAATACCGATGCTCTTGAGCGTAGTTTGGAGGAATTAAAAATCCAGCTTGAAATGGCCCGAACTAACTTTAAACGCCAGGAGAATTTGTGGGACCAGAATATTGGCTCAGAGATGCAGTACCTTGAAGCTAAAACAAATATGGAGAGCCTTGAAAAGAAGGTTGAAAGCCTCACAGCCCAAATCAGAATGTCGGAAATCAGATCACCTGTGACTGGGATAGTCGATATTTTGTTTCAAAAAGAAGGGGAAATGGGAAGTCCTCAGGTTCCGTTTGCAAAAGTATTAAATATAAACCAGATCAGGGTTTATGCCGATGTCTCAGAAACATATCTTGGAAATATTGATCAGGGAGACACAGTCAATATTAACTTTCCGGCATTGAATCTCGAAATGAAGGCTCCAATAACCCGCATAGGAAGTACCATTGACCCAAACAACCGCACCTTCAGGGTTCGCATCGATATAAGAAATCCCGGAAATAAAATCAAACCTAACCTGATGAGTATCGTGCAGTTTCGGGATTATCTGGCGAAAGATGCCATTGTTGTTCCTACCATCTTAATTAAAGAGGATTTCACAGGAAAATACACCTTTATTGTTGAAAATGAAGGAGGAAGTACACTTGCTAAAAAAGTGCGTGTTGAAACAGGTATGACTCATAACAACAGGACCGAAGTAACCGAAGGACTCAATGATGGTATGAAAATTATCTCAGCAGGTTATAACCAGGTATCAGATGGTACTCTGGTACAATTTTAACCGATTCAACAACTGAATAAAAGTTATAAAAATGGCAAAGGAAAAAGAACCAAACCTGCAACATATTCAACGAAAATTTAAACCTACATATATTTCCCTGAAGAATAAAACAACAGTCTATATATTAACCGGACTGCTGGTATTTTTCGGAATTTTTTCATACAACCAAATGCCCCGGGAACTAATGCCTGAGGTGGTAATACCTTTTATTTTCGTTCAAACTGTTTATCCCGGCAATTCTCCGGTTGAGATTGAAAATCTTATTACCCGCCCTATTGAAAAAGAACTTAAAGGGATGCAGGGGATTAAACAAATTTCATCTGGTTCTTATCAGGACGTCAGCACCATCTGGATCGAATTT
>JBEPWX010000375.1:297-4170 GCA_041642235.1 Mariniphaga sp. | reverse complement strand
GACACTTGTTATAGGAGCAAGTCCAAAGCCCGAACGCTACTCAAATGCAGCAGCAAAACTGCTGCAGAAATATGGACATCCGGTAATTGCTTTGGCAAAACGAGAAGGTATGATTGATAATATACCTATCATAACCAAGTTTCCTGTTGATGAGAAGATACATACAGTAACATTATATGTAGGACCCAAACATCAGCCGGAATATTACGGTTTACTTAAAGAACTAAAGCCAGAACGTGTCATCTTCAATCCGGGAACTTTCAACAATGAATTGAAAAAAGAACTTGAAGATATTGGTATCGTTACAGTTGAAGATTGTACACTAATAATGCTCCGTGCGGGTGAATTCTGAAATCAATTAATCAACTTGTATAATTAAATTCTCCTTTAAAATGATCATTGAATTAAAATCATCAGAAGAATTCAATTCACTAAAAAACACGGAACCTGCAATACTTGTATATTTTTCAAATGATCAATGTAATGTGTGTAAATCATTAAAACCGAAAGTAGAACAGATGGTTAAAAAAGAATTCCCACTAATGAAAATGATTTACGCACAAACAGATATCCTCCCTGAAACAGCAGGACAAAACCGTGTTTTTACAATTCCTACTGTTTTAGTTTTTTTTGATGGAAAAGAAACCATTCGAAAAATAAGGAGTTTCTCAATTGATGAATTAATGGGTGAAATCAGCAGACCGTACTCTATGATTTTTTCGGACTAACCATTTTTCTCATCTCCGGAAATCTACCGCATTAAAAAAGAACATTTTGTCAGCATTTTGTTGTTGGCGCAGCTTTTGATATAATCCAACGACAAAAAAAGCTAATTCCCCGATAATGGGTAAATAATAGGTTATAAATTGAAGAAATTTGAAAAATGGAAATAATTAAAATTAATACAATCTACAGATGAAAAACGTGATAATCATTATCGTATTTGCATTGTCAGGTATGTTTCTTACAGGGTGTGGTTATAATAAAATGGTTGATTTAGAAGAACAGGTAACCTCCCAATGGTCGCAGGTTGAAAATGTTTATCAACGCCGCGCCGATCTTATACCCAACCTTGTAAACACTGTGCGGGGTTATGCTTCACACGAGCAGGAAACATTCGTGGAAGTTGTGGAAGCCCGTTCAAAAGCTACTTCGGTAAATGTTGATGCCGAAAATCTTTCACCCCAGGCCATCGAGCAATTTAACCAGGCCCAGCAGGGGCTAACATCAGCCTTGAGCCGATTAATGGTAGTTGTTGAACAATACCCTGATTTAAAAGCAAACCAGAATTTCAGAGACTTACAGGCTCAGCTGGAAGGGACAGAAAACAGAATTGCTGTTGAGCGTCGTAAGTTTAATGAAGTGACACAACAATACAATGCTTACATCCGGAAATTCCCTCAGCTAATCTATGCAGGAATGGTGGGCTTTGAAAAGAAAGATTATTTTGAAGCACAACAAGGCTCAGAAAGTGCACCGGAAGTTCAGTTTTAAAAATCAGCAAATGAAATGAGCATGAGCAATATGCCACACCAATTGATTAGTATTAAAACACTCCTGCGAATTCCAGATGATACCTATGGTAACAAAAACTTATAGTTATATGAATGTACGAAACTATTTTACAGAAAAAGAAAAGCTGCAGATAAAGAATGCCATTCATGCAGCCGAATTCAATACATCAGGAGAAATACGTGTTCACATCGAAAAATTTTGTAAGGAAGATGTTCTTGATCGGGCTGCCTATTTGTTTGAAAAGCTTGAAATGCATAAAACTGAGCTAAGAAACGGGGTTCTTTTTTACCTGGCTATCGAAGATCATCGTTTTGCTATTTTGGGAGATGCAGGCATAAACCAAAAAGTTCCGGATGACTTCTGGGAAAAAATTAAAGAAGAAATGGCTGCCAATTTTAAAGAAGGGCATTTTGCCCAGGGATTAACCACCGGAATTTTAAAGGCCGGCGAAAAGCTAAAACAGCATTTTCCCAGGCAAAAAGATGATGTAAATGAATTATCGGATGAAATATCATTCGGCTCATAAAAGAATAAACTAATATGAAGAATTATAGTTCAGTGATAAGTCTGAATACAAATGCAATAAAAGCAGAGGCAATGAAGGCAGTAAAATATAGTTTTTTGATACTGGTATCCCTCTTTTTTGCTGCTTATTCCATAAAGGCTGAGATTCCGGAGCGGCCAAATCCTCCCCGACTTGTAAATGATTTTGCAGGGGTGCTGAGCCCGGGAGAGGCTGAACAACTGGAAGAAAAACTCGTCCGCTTCGCAAGAGAAACATCTACCCAGATTGTTATTGTAACTGTGTCTGATCTGGAAGGCTATGACCCGGGTGATTATGCATTTAGAATTGGAGAACAATGGGGAGTCGGACAGCAGGGAACCGATAACGGACTGGTTATTCTAGTAAAACCTAAAACAGGTAACGAACAGGGCCGTATATTTATAGCCACAGGCTATGGACTGGAAGGTGTGCTGCCTGATGCAACAGTGAACGGCACCATTATTGACACTGAAATAATTCCACATTTTCAGCAGAATAATTATTACCAGGGGCTTGAAAGCGGTACCAATGTCATAATGGATATAACCCGGGGAGAATATACTGCTGAATATTACAATGAAAACTATGCCAACCAGGGCGGAGGTATATTTCCGGTATTATTTATCTTCTTTCTTATTTTTGTCATCTTTCCCCTACTGCGTGGGAGAAGGAGAAGGCACTACTCACCTGGCAAAAGCCTACCCTTCTGGTTAGCATTGGGCTTGATGTCGGGAGGAAGATCCCATTCCGGTTCCTTCGGTAATTTTTCTTCCGGAGGAGGAGGATTTGGAGGTTTCGGTGGAGGAAGCTTTGGCGGAGGTGGCGCAGGAGGAAGCTGGTAACCGAAATCCCTTTTTTATCTTTAAAACTTATAGCTGAAACCAACACCCAGCACCTGTTTTAATTGCACTCTTCTTCCTGTATTCCCTTGATCATCAATTGGGATCAGTATATCATGATCGTATATCAGGTTCGTGCTGAAATTCGCCGATAAGTAGTCATTAATTTTCATGTTAAGGGTAACATCCCAGTTCACATCAATATTCTCAGGATTATTGAAGTAATTAGAGAAAAGTGTTAAACTGGTTGATAAATCAACATTTGGCATTACGGTAGCCTTATATTCTCCTTTTACTGTGGCTCCCAGCTCAGCCCTTACCTGTTCGCCCGGATCCACTCCAAATGCCCCTGCATTTGAAAGCGAATCGTCTGTAACAAATGTAAATTTTGCTGAAAGGGGTGTAATAAACAGGGAAAGTGATTCTGAAGGCTGGTAATCAAGCCCTGTAGCCAGGGTAAGATAAGCCGGAGCCAGAAAATCAGAAATTTTGTCGGTTGTATTCGGGTATTTATATCCCGGTGCAAACTGGGTTTGAAAATTTACAAACGAAGAATAGAGCCAGTGTTCATCATTTAACTCAAGTCCCAACTTCGAATTTAATTCCAGTTTATCTTCACTCTTAACAACCTCCTTTTCCCCCTCTTTCAGAAGCCCATAGCCTGCTTTTAAAGTATTATCCCATTGCAGACGCTCCTTCTGGTAAATTGCATTGTAATCGAAATTACCAATCCCCGATACCGAACTGCTTCCTCCACTCACCCAGTTCGAAAACGAGACCTGGCTGAAATTAAGCGTTGCCTGCCCTGAAGTTGTCCAATAGGTTGTGTCCTGAATTCCCTGGGAAAATAGAAAAGTAGAAGAAAGCAGAAAATAAAGTGTGCAAAATCCTTTTTTTAGATAATTAATCAATCTCATTTTCATGAATTTAAGTTTTTATACATTTTTATACGAAATAGAATCTTCTGCCTCAAGC
>JBEPWX010000375.1:0-287 GCA_041642235.1 Mariniphaga sp. | reverse complement strand
CAAGCCATCTTTATTAAAAAAGAGAAAAAATCATGACATTTAACACATAGAATAAATATACAAAAAATACATGATAATACCTGCAGCGTATTCGCCACTTGTCGCAGGAACATTTTTCCTTCAAAAAAATACTTTCATATCCGTAGAAACTTCCTGCCAGGTTGTTTTATGAAAAAAATATCAAATAGCAGTTACCGGGAACTTAAACAAAGACTATCAAGATTGGATTGAATAAACCATTTGTTATCATTATCTAAAAATCAATCCGAAACATCTAGAATACCCGT
>JBEPWX010000374.1:0-4194 GCA_041642235.1 Mariniphaga sp. | reverse complement strand
GCCATTTCTGTCCGTGTTCCGGCATCTGTTTCCTGTCTTACAGCTTTGTATCCTACAATCAGGTTTTCAAAATCGCTCACTTCATTAAGCATGCCTACACCTTTTACGATATATTGAAGCCCCATTTCGCTTATGCGGCCCCCTGACACGTTACGATTGAAATTTTGAATGCGAGAACTTATTTCATCCAGACTTAACCCCTGCGCTTCAAGCCGGTACCGATCAGTTAGTATTTTTATTTCACTTTCTTCCTGTCCCGATAATTCAACTTCAGCCACCCCTTCAAGACGTACCAGTTCGTTGCGAATATAATTTTCAGCCACCTTTCTGATTTCATTCATATCGGTAATTTCATTATGGCTAACTGCAATTAACATTACCGGCGCTGTGTTTGGATCGTGCTGCGTAATTCTCAGCTCATCGATTTCAGCATTTTGTGTAAGTTGGTTAAGTGCCTTTTGCAGGTCGAGGAAAGCTTCGTCCATATCTTTGCCCCAGGCATACTCTACAGTAATCTGAGCACTTCCCACTCTGGTAACTGAAGACACCTGGATAACATCCGACTGCCGAATGGCCAGTGCTTCAATATTTTCCACGAACTGTTCTTCCATTTCTTCGGGTGGTCGTTCACCTGATTTTATTTCAACAAAAATTCTTGGTGAATTAAGATCGGGAAACAAGTCGACTCCCAGCTTGTCGAATGAAATGTATCCTAGAAGTAAAACTCCAAGGACAACCATCAGTATGGTTACCGGATAATCTACTGAAAACTGTGTTAATCTCTTCATTTTTAGTAACTTTCAAATAGTAGCCCGGAAGATGCTATCGTATGATTTTAACTTTCGAATTATCACGCAAGGTTTCAAATCCTCTGATTATTAGTCTTTCATTAGGCTGTAGCCCTTCTGTTATTTCTACAAAGTTTTCATTCTCAATTCCGGTAGTTATCCACCGGTCATCAGCAGCGCTGTTGCGTCCCACAACAAATACATATTTCCCGCGACCTCCGGTCATAATAATGTCTTTTGGAATGACAACTGCACTGTCTTTCTGGTCAGTAATTATATCGGCTTTGGTAAACATTCCGGGACGAAATTTTAGATCATGGTTATTTATTTCAATCTTCCCTGAAAACGTTCGGGTTTCTGCACTTATGGCAGGTGAAATTTCAGTTACTTTCCCTATCAGTGTATCTTCCGGAAGCGTATAATTGGTAATCAGTACCTCCTGGCCAAGCTTTAATTCTGACATGTTTTTTTCTGGAAGATTGATGTTCATATACATCGTATTATAACTCATCAGGGTGGCTACAGGTGAACCGGAAGCCAGCCGGGTTCCGTTAGTATAGTATGGCAAATCAACAATTACTCCCGTAAAAGGGGCTTTTACATTCTTCTTTTCAAGTTGAATACGTACATTTTCATAATTGTACCGGGCATTTGTTTTTGAAACCTCGGAGTTTCGCAGTTCGCGAAGAGTAACTCCCCCTTTTTCATACAGCGACTTTTGTTTTTCATGTTCCTGTTCTGAAATCTCCAGATTAAGCTTTACAGCTTCCATTGCCAGGTTATTTTCATATTCCTCATTTTCAAATTTTACAATAGTTTGTCCTTTGCTTACACGATCACCAAGTTTGAAAGGTCTGCCGGTTGCGGGATTATTTTGCAGGTAATATTCGCCTGCCATTTCTGAATTTAACACAGTTTCAGAAGTTGCTTTCACTGTTCCTGTTGTGCTGACAAACTGTTTTATACTTTCGAGTTTGATATCTTCAACTGATACGGGTACAGCCAAATCGCTGCTTTCCGACTGGCTTTGCTGATTGCAGGATGCAAATACTGCTATTAGGAAGAAGGGCAGGTATTTTATATTTTTCATGTTAATATATTTTTCTAATTTGGTTAGTCTTATTTATACAACTCCTGAGGGATAATTGACTGATTGGTTTCAAAATCATAGAGGCTTTGTATTTTAAGGTTCAGCAATTCAATTTTATAATTAATGAGAGCCTGTGCATAAGCAATCTTTCTTTCTGATAACTGTGTTTGATAAAGATTTAGGTCCATACCGGTAAGGTCACCATTTTCATATCTTTCCAAATTTATTTCATAAGTCAGTTGAGCATTGTTTTGGCTTTGTTCTGCAATTTGTATCTGATTTAACTGATTCTGAAGATTACGGTAAGCTTGTCTGATCCCGATTATAATTTGATTTTGTTCATCGGAAAAATTAAGTTTTTGTACTTCAATTGCTGCTTCCTGGGCTGCAATTCGTGCCTTTTTTTCTCCCCAGTCGAAGAGCGGAATATTAAATTGAACTGCAACTGATGGACTGTTTGTAGGTGTATCAAATATCTGATCAAGGTTAGGGTGATCTCCTGAGATACCCAGGCGGAGGTTTACATCCCCCCTGAATTCGTTTAATGATCGGGTCCGAATTAAATCAAATTGGCTGGATTCAATATCTATTTCTCTCTGTCGAAGTTCCATTCGTGATTCTAGTCCGGATTCAATGGCCATTTCAAGATCCACTCCAACCGGGTTGGCTGCAACATTGGCCAAAATGGAAAAATCCTGATACAAATCCATCCCCAAATAAAGTTTAAGCTGGTCTTTTGCATTTTCAAAACTTACTTCTGCATTCTGCAGCGATGATTTTGCCGTAGCCAGGTTCAGTTCTGCCTGGTATAATTCCTCTCTTGCGGCCAGTCCTGCATCTACCTTATTCCGTATAATGGTAAAGCTGTTTTCTGTGTTCTTTAGTTCTTCTTTGGCAATGTTCAGGTTCATCTGTGACATATAAACATTGTAGAAGAATTGAGTGACGTTCCGTTCCAGATTCAGAAGCTGCATGGCATAACTGATGTTTGCATTTTCAAAATTCAGTTCAAGTTCTTTTAATTCCAGCTTTTGCCTGTTATAGGTGAATAACGGTTGATTGAGATTAAGGTAAAGGTTGTTGTAAAAAACCTCAGTTTCAATTTCCCTTGCACCCGAGTAATTGCTTTGCCAGCCAAATTCATTGGTAAGCGAAATGGTTCCGTCGGTAGGCAGTATGGGCTGCACTACACGAAATAAGGCGTTGGTGTTAAAGTTCTCACTGGTATACCATTCTGATGCCCAGTCATCGAAACTCCGGCTTTTATTATATGCCACAGGTGTTACTTCGAGCGAAAAACGTGATTTAAGCGCTGCTCTTTGGGCTTCCAGTGATTTTGAAAAGCGTTGAAGGTTTAATCGTGAACGTTGCAGGTCGGGACTGCCTGATTCTGCAAACTGTAGTGCCTTGTCAAGAGTGAGGATTTCCTGTGCATGGGTTGCAGTTGCAATCAGCAGGATTGCCGAAAATAGAAGGATCAATTTTCGCATTTGGTTTAATGTTTTAAAAAAGTTCATATATTTGATTCCCTTTTGATTACAATTTTACCAGACGAACTGCATCGGCAAATACCAGTCTCGAGTCCGATTGGTTAGTTAACTCAATAAGTGCTGTATCGGGAGAAAAATAAAAAGAACCGAGGTGGTTCCATCCCTCATTGGCATTCTGAAGGGAAAGAGTTTGCTCTTCAGCTCCGTCATCACTGTGGATGAAAAAATGATATTCCCCTTTTTCATCATCACCTCCTCTTCGACCAAACCTTCGTGGCTTATATAAATGATAATAAACATCATAATAGCCTGACTCATTAATCGGTACATTCCATTTTGCTTTCATAGAACCGTCACCTGCCTTGATATAATAAGCCGATCGAATATATTCACCAAAAAAGTCGGAATTTGTAACCGCTGTCCAGTTTAATGGAGGCCTCCAGTAATTCATTCCTGAAAATTTCTGTGCTCCCGCCTCTTCATCTATGAGCCATTTTTCAAGCAGACTTTCCTCCTGTGAAAAAGTGATTTCAAACTGAGGATCCTCATTATCAACAATGATTTCACCAGGCAGCTGTTTACTTACTGGAAAGTCGGAGATTAGTTCTCCCTCGAAAGCCACAGCTCTTGGGTCTTCTGCTATGTTTTGCAATCCTTGCATAATTACCTGTGGAATATTTTGAGAGGTCATGGTATTAATTATCAGCATGCGTGGATCAGCATTCAACATGTAACTTAAATCTTTAGTCTGGTGGGGATCCAGGTGAACCAGTTTATTGATCATATCTTCTGCTCCCGAACCGCGTCCGAAACCTCTGCCTGGACC
>JBEPWX010000373.1:0-4214 GCA_041642235.1 Mariniphaga sp. | reverse complement strand
AATCCTGCTTTCTGAGCCGCCCTAAATCGACGTTCACCTGCAATTATCTGGTAACTGTCGGGCCCAGATTTTCTAAGAGTGATTGGCTGAATCAAACCAATTTCCCGTATAGATGCAGCCAGTTCCTCAAGGGCTTCTTCATCAAATTTTGTTCGTGGCTGAAATGGATTGGCTTCAATCTTACTAAGCTCCACATCACTCATCAGAGCCTGTTTCATTTTTTCCGCATCGTCAATTAAGGCTCCCAGTCCCCTTCCTAGTGCATTCCTTTTTACCATTGCCTAAATTTTAATTGTTAATAATTTTGTGTTCCTGTGCCATTTTGGTCAATCCATTTCTTTGAAGAATTTCACGTGCAAGGTTCATATGATTTATAGCCCCTCTGGAACTGGCATCATATAGCACCACAGGTTTACCATAGCTGGGTGCTTCGCTTAATTTCACATTCCGTTGAATTACCGTTTCAAAAACCATCTCCTGGAAATGATGTTTAACCTCCTCATACACCTGATTGGACAGATTAAGGCGGGAATCGAACATCGTGAGTAAAAAACCTTCAATTTCAAGAGCAGGGTTTAATCGATTCTGAATTATTTTAATTGTATTAAGCAATTTACCAAGTCCTTCGAGAGCAAAATATTCACACTGCACAGGAATAATTACCGAATCGGAAGCAGTAAGAGCATTTACTGTAATTAATCCTAGTGAGGGGGAACAGTCAATAAAAATGAAATCATATGAATCTTTCAGTTTTGCCAAAGTACCTCTCAGTACTTTTTCACGATTAGGCAGGTTGAGCATTTCAATTTCTGCCCCCACCAGATCGATATGAGATGGAATAAGATCGAGATTAGCGATTTCCGTTTTAAGAATAACTTTTTCTGGATCAATTTCATCAACAATACATTCATAAATGCTCGACTGAACATTTTTAACATCAAAACCAAACCCAGAGGTGGAATTAGCCTGCGGATCTGCATCAATAATTAATACTTTCTGTTCCAGCACTGCCAGGCTTGCCGCCAGATTAATGGTTGTGGTTGTTTTTCCAACACCTCCCTTTTGATTCGCCAATGATATAATTTTGCCCATCTGATATTCTTTATTTTTGAATGGTTCCAAATATAGTAATTTACCCTTAACTCTTTTAAGGTACTTTTCGACAACCTCCGTTAGCAAATATTTAAAAAGCTGAAATTGAGTAAAAAAGGAGTTTATAAATTCTGAGATTTCATTACCTGAATCAATTTGGTTTTGTCAACTGGAACAACACCCAGATTTTCACATACCAGTCCTCCTGCGATATTCGACATCAATGCCATTGTTTTGGGAGAGAGTTTTGCCGCCATGGCAAGACTGGCAACACTTATGACTGAATCACCTGCACCTGAAACATCAGCAATATGACGAATTACTGCAGGATAATATTGTTCTTTTACACCATTGCTGATGAAAACACCCATCTCAGAAAGGGTAATAAATATAAGCTTAAAATTCTGTTTTTCCTTCACAGCATGAGCAGCTACCCGCAATGTATCCAAATCCCCTTTTTTAAGAGGCAGACCTGTACCATCTACAAATTCTTTGAAATTGGGTTTAAATAATTCAATGTTTTTATAACAATCGAAATTTCTTTTCTTTGGATCAACAGCAATAGGGATACCTTTATCTTTTGCCAATTTGTTTACCTCTCCGAAAAGCGAAGGAGTAATTACACCTTTATCGTAATCAACAAAAATTATAACATCAACGGTATGATTTTCGATTTCGTCCTGTATTCCCTTTAACAACTTTTGCTCGAGCCCGTCATTTATAAAATCTGTAGTTTCTTCATCGACCCTGGCAATATGCTGACCTTTCCCGATTATTCTGCTCTTAACGGTTGTAATACGCCCAGTGTCTACAAAAATACCGTAATCCGGCAAATTATTTTTACCAATCATTTTTTTAAACTTCCGCCCTTTGTCATCATCACCCACCACCGAAAATAACACAGGGACAGCTCCAAGTGACTGAATATTAAGTGAAACATTGGCAGCTCCACCTAAACGACTTTCCCGATTGGTAACTGATACTATTGGAATTGGTGCTTCAGGAGAAACCCTTTCTACTTTACCCCAGAGGTAGGTATCCACCATCGCATCACCAATAACTATTACCCGCATCTGGCTAAATAGTTCAAATATATGATTTACTTCTTTTCCGTTCACCCGGTTGTTTTAAAAAAGACAAAACTAAGAAAAAAAGGTATTCCGGAAAAGAACACCTCGAAGAATTATTGACAATTAATTTTCAGTACTTTTTTTCAATAGGGATCAACATCCATATATATCATACAGCTGGAGTATTCTTTTTGAACCTTTTCAATACAGCCGGAAACAAATTGTTTTACCTCTGCCTGCATTTCATTACGGATTATCTTCAACCAGATTTCTTTATTATACCAAAGCTGTATACGGCTGATAAGCGGGAACTCAGGTCCCAGAACGGTTATGTTTTTGTTTGCACGCAAAAAACCGGCAAGTTTATCCGCAACTCTATCAACTGCTTCAGGCTTTTTATGTTTTACCACCACTTTTATTAAACGAAAATATGGCGGGTATTTAAATATTTTACGTTCCTGCATTTGCATTTTGAAGACAGTCAGATAATCCTGCTGACGGATAAAATCTATCAACGGATGCTCAGGCTGTGAGGTTTGAAGGACCACTTTTCCACGATTAAGTCTGCGCCCGGCACGACCGCTAACCTGTGATATCAGTTGATATGCCCTTTCATGTGCCCTAAAATCGGGAAAATTGATGAGGTTATCGGCATTTAAAATCCCCACAACACTTACATTTTCAAAATCAAGCCCCTTGGTAACCATCTGCGTTCCTATCAAAATATTTGTTTTTCCGGATTCCATATTACGGATTATCTTTTCAAAAGAATTTTTTGACCGGGTAGTATCCAAATCCATACGTTCAATAGTGGCATTTGAGAAAAGCCCTTTTACCTCCTCTTCTGCTTTTTCAGTTCCAAGCCCCATGGTTTTAATTTCAGAAGAACCACACTCAGGGCATTCCTCAGGCATGGCTGCACTGTAACCACAATAATGGCAGGTCAGCCTTTTTTTATATTTATGATATGTGAGCGTAACATCGCAATTGATACATTTAGGAATTAACCCGCAAGATAAGCATTGAACAAAAGGAGAATATCCCCTCCTATTCTGAAAAAAAACAACCTGTTCCTTATTTTTAAGTGCATCTTTCACACTATGATATAGTTCAGGAGAAAGAACAGAGTGCATTTGTTTTCTTTTATAGGCACGTTTTAAATCGGCTATAACTATTTCAGGTAATTCTGTTTCGGAATGTCGTTTATCCAATTTAACCAATCCATATTTCCCATTGAGAGTATTAAAAAAACTTTCATAGGAAGGTGTTGCCGAACCCAATAACACATCGCACCCCCATAACTTACCCATTACAACAGCCATATCTCGGGCATGATACCTGGGTGCAGGATCAAATTGCTTGAAAGAATTTTCATGTTCCTCATCAACAACAATTAACCCCAGGTTTGAAAATGGCATGAATAAAGCAGAACGGGCACCAAGGATAACCTGATATCCTTCTTTTGGATTCGATTGAAACTGCAGTACCTTTTTCCAGATTTCCACCCGCTCGTGGTTATTCAGGCGTGAATGATAAATTCCTACTTTTGATCCAAATACATTCTTCAAACGTTCTATTATCTGGGTAGTGAGGGCAATTTCAGGAAGAAGATAAAGTGCCTGCATTCCCTTTTTCAAGATTTCCTCAATCAAGTAGATATAAATTTCGGTTTTACCACTTGCGGTAATTCCATGAACCAAAGCTACCTGTTTCTTTTCAAAGCAGATTTTAATCTCTTCCAATGCCCTTTTCTGGAATGGATTCAAAAGATTCAAATTAACCTGTTTTATTCTTTGCTTTTCAATTCTTGAGATTTCCTGCTGTGAAAGTACCAGGATGTTTTTGGAAACAAGCCCATTAAGAATGGAATTGCTGAATTTGTTTTCTTTCAACAACTCTTTTCTGAAGATCGTCTTTTGATTTGATTGGAAAACATTTGTTTCATCACAGTATTTTTCCAGGAGAGCCTGTTGTTTTTTTGCTTTTCCCAGTGAATCAATCACCCTTAGAAGTTCTTCTTCAGAATTAATCCGGGGATGCAATTCAACCACT
>JBEPWX010000372.1:0-4218 GCA_041642235.1 Mariniphaga sp. | reverse complement strand
CACAGCACCATGTTACGTCCCGTAATATTATTGAGATAATTCCCCAGGTTTTTATCGGGACCGAATATCAGCTTTTCATCTTTTGGAAAGCTGTCTATTATCTTTTTAGCATTAGCAGAAGTACAAACCATGTCTGACATAGTTTTTAATGCAGCCGTGGCATTTACATAGGTTATCACTTTATGACCAGGGTATTGAGCCTTAAATTCGGCAAATGCATCGGCCGGGGCGGACTCAGCAAGCGAGCAGCCGGCTTTAAGGTCAGGAAGAATCACCTTTTTAGCGGGATTAATAATTTTGGCTGTTTCGGCCATGAAATGCACACCAACAAAAACTATCATATCGGCGTCGGTTTGGGCAGCTGCCTGCGCAAGGCCAAGGCTGTCGCCAACATAATCGGCAATGTCCTGCAGCTCACTTTCCACGTAAAAGTGACTTAATATCACTGCATTCTTTTCCTTTCTGAGCCGGTTGATTTCTTCCACCAGCCTGATATTTGGATTTACCTGCTCATCAATAAATCCTTTCTCCTCCAACATACGGTCGATTTGTACCTGTTCCATCTCCACTTAGTATATTCTGATGATATTCTGTTTAAATATGAGCCGGTAAAAATAAAAATTCATTTGCAAAAAAAACCTTTTTAGTCTGAATTGTTTTGCAACTGAATAAAATTTTAAGAATGAATTATTTAATTATTCATTATCAAAAACTTTCTATAGATGCAATTTTCACGGCTTTTATTTATTCCCATAAAAAACATGCCACTTTTTAAATCTGCAACATCAATAGATTTTTCAATCTCTTTTTTAATAAATATCAATTTTCCGGTTGCATAATAAACAGCAACTGATTCTACATTCATTTCTATACTGATATTCAGCCTCTTAATGGCAGGATTTGTGTGAATGGTAATATCATTTCTTCCTTCCGGATGTATTATTGCATCTGTGCTGATGGAAGGTCAGAAATATCGCGTGCCAGCAATTGTTATACTCCCTGGTACCGTGACACAATGCCAGTAAATTCATATCTGAAAACTGAATTGTTTCCAATGCTCTGTTGTACCATATCAGGTTAACGAATTTCGGATTATCGATAAAACAAAACAAATAAAAAAAGCCGCAAAATGCGACTTTTTTTAAACTTGTATTGCTTTTGAAAATTAGAATCTGTAAGCAAGAGAGAAGTTCCAGGTGAATCCGTTTCCGAAATAAACTTCATTTTCCATGTTTATTCCGTTCCAGGTTGACTGCGTGTCTTCAGTAACATGGATGTTTGTATCGGATTGGGTAAGGAATTGTTTGCTAAGAATATTATTGAAATTGCCCCTGAATACAAATGAATCGTTGTTCCTCAGGAATAGTCTGTATGTAATACCGGCATCAAGAATATTATAGGAAGGCAACTCAAGTGATCCCAGATGGTCTGGATTGTCAAACGACTGTGGGTCGATTGATGCATAAAGGTTATCGTAGAAACGCCAGTCGGAATCAATCGACAGGCTATTGGAAATCCAGTATTTCCCTTGTAAACCAAAGGAGGTTTGGGCCGCATCTCCAACCTTAACGCCATCCAGATACAATATAGGGTTTTCGGTATTGAGCGGATTCCGGTTTTCATCATACATAAAAGCTTCCACATCGCCTGCATATACCCAGTTTCCTATTGAAGCGAAACCGCCAATTTCCAGATCTCTGACAGGTTTGACTTTAAATTCAGCCTCAATACCTGCATGGTTCTGACCTACATTTTCAAAAAGAGCAATATCATCACGTGAACCGTCATTGTCAAAATCACCCGATTCACGAATCTGGCGATCACTCCATGTGGTATAATAACCATTCAAATCGATTTCTACCATACGGGTTCTTAATCCATAGCCAATTTCAAGGCCTAAAACCCCTTCGTTACCAACATCTTCATTAACTTCATTTGTAAAGTTCAGGAAAAGATCATCGAAGAAAGGCTGACGGGAATAGTAACCTGCATTTACAAACACATTGTGGTTTTCATTGATGTTGTAGTTACCACCGGCTTTAATATTAAAGCCATCATGTTTTAACTTTTCAGAAGCAACCTCATCCGGATCGGAATAGGTATGATAGTCGAAGCGCTGGTAAGTTTGTGTCGAAAGTGCACCTTGTATAAATGCTGACACTATTTCTGTTTTGTATTCCATTTGACCAAAAGCGCCTGCATAGGTAATTCTTTCGTTGTTATAATAGTCCAGCTTGGCTTCCATTTCCTGGTTTCTGTTTTCCCAGAATGAGTATGGAGAAGATCCATGTTCAGTAGTATAAACCACTCCTCCTGGATAGATGTCCTGAAATCCGGTTGCCCTGAAATTGTCATCCCAATAACCATCGAGGCCTAACAGATCATCGACCTGTCGGTAATGTTCACCGTAATAGGTCCTGAAGTCAGTTCCAAGATCTAATGACAGATTCTCGCTGATATCATGGTTGTAATTAATAACTGTACCCAGCCAGCGGTGCATATTCATTGATGCACGTCTTATTGCAGCTGGGTCGTAGCTGCCGATAGTTTTTCCCGGAATATGGAAATCTTCACCCGAGCTGTCGATGGCTTTGTTGTTGGCTACAATCTGGTCGAAATCAACCTGCCCGCTTTCACTGAACACATATGCGTTACTACTGGCTCCATAGGGTCCGGTTCCTCCACCTTGACCAATAGAACCATACAGTACAGTTGACAGAGAAGAATTGTTGCTGATATTCCAGTCCCAGTTAAGATTGGCAACCGGTTTATGGTAAAAGTTTTTCCTCCAGTTATAAACATCTCCGTTAAGATAACCCCAGTTATCGTTATAGCGCTGTTCATCATTGCTGATGGTGCCATCACCGTTACTGTCGTATGTCGACAGTTCCTTGGTGTAGTTCTGGTTATGCCACTGAGGAGCCCCAGTTATAGAAAAGTTAAATTTATGAACTTCTGAAGGCTTATAACCAACCGACAGGAAGTAGGTTTGACCCTGCCCCTGGGTTCCGTCATTATAGCCGTCACCTTGCCAGTGTGATAAAAGAAAACTCATACCCCATCCTTTATCATTCAAACCGGTAGAATAGCTGACTACACCCTTCATAAAATTATCATTGCCATAGATAGTCTGAAAGCGGCCACTTTTAATTCTGTCGGTAGCTTTTGTGATGATGTTTATAGTTGCACCTACAGAAGAAATAGCAAGTTTCGATGAACCAAGGCCCCTCTGGATTTGAATGGCACTGGCAATGTCAGACAATCCTTGCCAGTTCGACCAGTACACGCGTCCGTCTTCCATACCATTAACCGGCTGGCCGTTGAAAAGCAGCGCCAGGTTTTCCTGTGCAAAACCACGTATGGTAACCCGGGCATCGCCAAATCCTCCGGCCTGGCTTGCCACATATACCGAAGGTGTGTTTTTCATAACTTCCGGAAATTCCTGGTTACCAGCCTTTGCAACAATTTCTGTAACCGGAATTGTAGAAACAGCTACAGGTGTTTCCCTGTCCCTTGCTACATCGATTACCCCCGAACCAATGATTACAATATCATCGACAGATAACGATTCTGACTCAAGGATGACTTTTAACTCAGAAGTCCTTCCCAAATCATAATTAACCGATTTGGTTTCGTAACCTACAAACGAAATAACCAAGGTGCCTTTATTTGAAGGTACAGAAAGGGAAAATTCCCCCGAGGAGTTGGTTATCGTTCCTGTTGTAGTGCCTTTAATTACAATATTGGCACCAGGCAGAGGCTCAAGGCTTGAACCATCGATAACCTTACCATTGATTATTCCTTGTGCAAAAACAGCCAGGGAAAACAGACTAAACACAAATATCAAAGCCGTGGTAAGAATTGTTTTTTTCATAAAATATTGGTTTTTGTATTAATAATGATTTTAAAAATAATTGTATTTATTTCTAACTTTTGCACTACCAGTTTATAGAAACAGGTGCGATAAAGAAAATGCTTAATTGCTTAACAAATGTTAAGATCAGGTTAATTTATTGTTGTAAAGAATTAAAGATTTCTGGCTTCGCATGGCAGTAAATTATCACAAGAATAAGTTTTTAATTATCATTTTTCTTTCTATCATCTTTATGGGGAAAAGACACGAAATTCTTATTTATTTTTTGTTCTGACAATGATTAATAATAAAACTTATTAATGTTTTTCAAGGTACTTTTAAACAATTTTTCAGGAGAAATTAAC
>JBEPWX010000371.1:0-4222 GCA_041642235.1 Mariniphaga sp. | reverse complement strand
GGCATATAAATCCGGGCTTCATAACTATGAAGTAACAACATTAATTTAATTAAAAAAATCAAGCATTTAATATAATCTTCAAAACACTATTTGTTAGTATCCTGGCACTTATATCATTTGCCGGCACTGCTCAGTTTGTAACGAAATATCCTGATATTCCCAGAATAGATGTACATGTGCATATACACAATAATTACACCGGCATAAAAAATTACCTGGTGTTGAGAGAAAGCATGCTTAAAAATAACAAAATCGATCTCGCCATGTTAATTAATTTAGGGGGGGAAGAGGCAATCGATACCGTTAGTGAAGTCAGTGGCAACAGAATAATGACCTGTATCAGTGATTACCGTCCTTTCAGAGGCTTAACTCATAAGCCTGAAGATATGGCTTCAAGTTTAAAGAGAGGATATGCCGGATATAAGATATGGTATGGACCATATTCCAGAGGGTTAAAAGAAGGTGAAGATGGCTTTAAATATATCGATGATCCCGTCCATGAACCAGTTTTTGCTGCGATGGAAAAGGCAGGTATGCCTGGTGCATCTGTTCATATTGCTGATCCTAATGGTCCTTTTTGGGACAGAGGTAAATGGGCTGCTGATCCGGTTGAATACTGGAGGCAAATTATGGGGCTTGAAAGGGTACTCTCCCGGCACCCTGATCTCTTAATGGTTGCTGCACATGGTTCATGGCTGATGGTTCAGGATGCTCAAATCGATTTTTTAAGATATCTGCTTTCCACTTACCCAAATTTTTATATAGATCTCGCTGCAACTTTTCAGTATTATCACCTTGCGAATTATGATAACCTTCGTGATTTCATTATTGAATATTCGGACAGGATTCTTTACGGAACAGATGTTGGAAGTATTAAAGAAGAATCAGAAATTCCTGAGTACTTAAATCGCTATTCACGTACCTTTCGAATGCTGGAAACAGATGAAATGGTTGAAGGTGGATTTTTTGGAATGAATCCTGCCAAAGGACTGAATTTACCGAAAGATGTTCTTGAGAAAATTTATTATAAAAATGCTCTTGGTATTTATCCGGGCTTAAAAAATAGAATGAATGGTTTCGGTTACATTTTGGTAAACAATTAAGATATTCGGTGCAAATTTTTTGGGATTTGATATTGATCTGGTTTTGCATCTGTCTGGCTTTAGGTTGTTATAAACAATAAATAGATGGTTGTTTATCCATGTTTTAATTTATATGAAATAATTCGAAACTTTTTAATTTATGTTTGGAAAGAAAATGAAATAATTTATTTTTGTAATGAAATAAAACACGCATAAATGGAATTTTTAGATTTACAACAGAAAGAATTGGAGGTAAGGGGAGCTGTTCATACAGCTAGAGAGATTGAGAATCAGCCTGCTTTATGGATGAAAACTTACCTGAGCTTTCTTGAGCAAAGGGAGAAGATAGTAAACTTTATTGAAAAAGTTTGGGGAAATGATTTTCCATATATCATATTTACTGGTGCCGGAAGCTCTGCTTTTATAGGCGAAGCACTTGCCGGTTCCTTTCAAAAGAAATGGAAGGGCATAAGCCGGGCAGTAAGTACTACCGATATAATAACTCATCCGGATAATTATTTTATAAAATCGAGACCAACATTATTGGTTTCATTTGCACGTTCAGGCGACAGTCCCGAGAGTTTGTATACTATCTTACTTGCCAGGGAGCACTGCGACGAGTTGTATGAATTAAATATCACATGCAATAAGAACGGAGAGCTTGCAAAAAGGAAAGAAGAAAAAAATACGTATGTATTTTTATTGCCCGAGGAATCGAATGATCAGTCCTTAGCCATGACCAGTTCTTTTTCATCAATGTTACTTGCAGGATTACTTGTTTTAAACATCAACGAGGGAGAACAAATTAAACCTGTTATTCAGCGGGTATGCGAATTTGGAGATTATATTTTAAAAGAGTGTGTTCCCGGGCTGAAGCAAATTGCAGAAATGCAATTTGAAAGAATGGTATTTTTGGGTTCAGGCCCGTTATTTGGAATTGCTCATGAATCGCATTTGAAAGTACAGGAACTATCGAATGGAGAAGTTATATGCAAATTTGATTCATTCCTTGGGTTCCGGCATGGCCCAAAAGCAGTAGTCAATGATTGTACAGTTGTAGTATATCTATTATCAAATAATTCCTATTCAGAACTATATGAATTAGACCTGGTAAGGTCAGTAAAAACTACAGGGGCTGGTGAAAAATCAGTTGCAATAGGCAATGGTTTTGATGAGGAAGAATTTCAATTTGATTTATCTGTTCATTTTCCGGATGACCTGGATGAGATTCCGGAAGAATTTTTACCTGTATTTTATGTGCTTCCGGCCCAGATAATTGGATTTTTCAAATCACTTCATCTGGGGTTATCTCCTGATTCACCATCAAAAAATGGTGCAATTTCAAGAGTAGTTCAGGGAGTTAAAATTCATCATCCTGTTAAGAATTGATATGAGTAATGCAAGAGATTTATTTATAGATTTATTAAAGGAAAATAGAAAAGGAGCTTCAAAAGGAATATATTCTGTTTGCTCTGCAAATTCCGATGTACTTGAAGCATGTTTTCTCCAGGCAAAAGGAGATGATGGGTTTCTATTAATAGAATCAACATCAAATCAGGTGGATCAATATGGTGGCTATACCGGAATGAAACCAGCTGATTTTGTCGGTTATGTGAATACGATAGCTGAAAAAGTTAATTTCCCAAAGGAAAAAATCCTGTTAGGAGGTGATCATCTTGGTCCTAATCCGTGGAAAAACCTTCCTGCTGATAAGGCAATGGACAAAGCTAAAGTGCTTATTGAAGAATATGTAAAGCAGGGATATCTGAAAATTCATTTGGATACAAGCATGTTTTGTGCGGATGATGAAGGCGACAGACGGAAACCTATGAATGATGAAATTGTTGCTGCCAGAACTTCTACACTTTGTAAGGTTGCTGAGGATACCTGGGAGAAATTTCGAAAGGGAAGTTCAAAGCCTGTATATATCATCGGAACAGAAGTTCCTGTGCCCGGAGGAGCTCAGGAAAATGAGGAGGAAGTGATTCCTACTTCACCCGAAGATGCTGCCAGGACGATTGAAATTACTAAAAAATACTTTAAAGAATCTGGCTTGTCTGATGCATGGGATCGTGTGGTCGGTACAGTAGTTCAGCCGGGCGTTGAATTTAGTGATGATAGGGTGTTTAATTACCAAAGGGAAAGTTCAAGAAAGCTTAGCACTAAAATACTGGAATATGATAACCTGGTTTATGAAGCTCATTCTACTGATTATCAAACAGAAGAAAATTTAAAAGCATTGGTGGAAGATCACTTTTGTATATTAAAAGTGGGACCTTGGTTAACTTTCGCTTATCGTGAAGCATTGTTTGCATTGGAATTAATGGAAATTGAACTTAATGGAAAAGATAACAAAGGGTTGTCTAAGTTAAGCGATACACTTGACCAGGTAATGCTTAAAGAACCTGTTTTTTGGAAAAACTATTATCAGGGTGATGAAAATCAATTAGCTTTTAAAAGAAAGTACAGTTTTTCCGATCGTTCAAGGTATTACTGGCCTATGTCGGAACTTGATTCAGCCCGGAACATCTTATATAACAACCTCCGTGGCAATAAAATCCCATTATCTTTGTTAAGTCAATATATGCCTGTCCAGTTTTATAAGGTTTGTGAAGGGCTACTTGCTCCGGAGCCAGAGCAATTAGTGCATAGTCATATTCAAACTGTTGCCGGTATTTATTCCCGGGCATGCGGATTATCATAATAGGTTTTTCCGTAATGTATTAGGACAAGACAAGGGATAAAAGGAAGATTTGTTTTTGAAATCATTAATTTAATATAAAACATGAATATAAGGAAATATCTGACATTTGAAAAGTATATGCTGAAGCATCGTATACTTCTGTTTTTTTTCATTTTTACACTTCATCTGAGTTTTGGATTGAAAGCTAATTCAAATGAGCTATCAAATCTGGGACTTCATATAATACCGTACCCTCAGGAAGTAACTATAGGGGGTAATGATTTTACTTTTTCTGATAACTTAACTATTGTTCTTGACAAAAAATCTTCTGATGCTGATCGTTTTGCAGCAGAAGAACTGGTAAATGATCTTAAAAAAGAATGGAACATTAATGCAAAGGTTGTAGGGGAGAAACAGGGGAAAGCGATTGTTTTAACACGTTCGAATCCTCCACGTA
>JBEPWX010000370.1:0-4228 GCA_041642235.1 Mariniphaga sp. | reverse complement strand
CCGGGAGATTCTGATCCGGCAAGCTCTAAAATACTTCAATGCACCTTATTTGTGGGGAGGTCGTTCTCCATTTGGAATTGATTGCAGCGGGCTTACACAAATTTTATATAAAATGATAGGCATGCGAATACCCCGTGATGCCGGTAGTCAGGTAAAGCAGGGAGTTCCGCTGAGCTTCGTGGATGAAGCTCTTCCCGGAGATCTTGCTTTTTTCGATAATGAGGAAGGCCAGATTGTGCATGTGGGAGTCATCTGGAAACGCAACAAAATAATACATGCTTCAGGTAAAGTTCGCATAGATAATGTAGATCAATTCGGAATTTTTAACGTAGATTTGAAACGTTATACCCACAAAATGCGTGTAATGAAGAAAATGATCGTATCAAATGAAACAAATTGAACTTCTAATATACATCATCATTTTTATTTTCATGTTGCTGATGATTGTCAAATACTGGAAAACAGGCCGGAATGGCTGAACATCAGATTTTTAATAATTGAAAGTTTATGTATAGCTATAAATATCCCCGCCCGGCTCTTACAGTAGATGCCCTGGTATACACTCAGGTTAATGATGATTTTTATGTTCTGCTTGTCCGTAGAGGTATAGAGCCCTTTAAAGATAAATGGGCATTGCCCGGTGGATTTGTGAATATGGAAGAGTTGCTGGAAACTGCCTGCAAACGCGAATTAAAAGAAGAAACAGGTTTGGAGGTTGAACGGATGGAGCAGTTTAAAGTTTTCGATGCTGTTGATCGCGATCCCCGCCACCGTACCATCTCAGTGGTTTTTTCTGCCAGGTTGCCGGATAAGGAAAAGGTAAAGGGTGGCGACGATGCTGTCCAGGCAGAATGGTTTTCCATAAATTCCCTTCCCGATTTGGCTTTCGATCACCGGGATATTCTGGAATTATTTTTTTTCGGATAGTTATCTAAACCAATTGCCAGGTTTATTTTTCATCTGTATAATATTTTGTCAGACATTACTGTCTAAAAGATAGTTCAGTATCCACTTTTAAAGAGGTGCTTTGAATTACCTGATAATTCATAGTGTAAGCTTGCCGGCAGAAGAACATTATAGAAAGACCATACTTGCTCCAGATTAAATTCAATTAAAACTGGATTTGATCTGTAGATGAAGTATTGTAAAGCTGCAATTAAGAACCTGCATTAAATTGAGTTTTCAAGAACATTAACCGAATTGGGACCTTCATTAAAAAGCAGATCGAGAATGCTGAGGTTAGGAATGAAATTGAACCGTTCGGAAAAAACCTGAGTATAAGGATGAGGATTGAAATTGGAATCGGGAAAGGCTTTATGGCTCTTCGGTGTGATGCCCTCGCGCAAATTTAGGGTGTTCTCCGGAACTTTTTCAAAGTCATCGGTCAGGAGTAGTTCACATTCAATATCCAGCAGTCCGCATAAAGTTTCCTGGGTGGCAAGGTTGTATTCGAACAGGTATTTCCAGGGCTTTTCAAAAAAAGGAAACATATCGTCTTTATAAAACTCGAAAAAAGGGGAAGAATTATAAGCTGAAAATATGGTATGCCAGTGATTCCGCTGCCATTTGGTATCGTACGAAATTTGCAGATCCCTGATTTTTATTTTGCTGCCTCGGCCTTTCACCACCGGCACCACCAATGATACAGGGCCGTTTGCCCCCATAATTTCGTATCGGTTACGATAAGTCTGTTTGGGAAAATTTTCAAATTGTTCGAGATAAATTTTTTTAAACAGGATGAGTTTTGAGAAGTATTGCACCGGTGCAAAGCAGGCGGTGCTTAAAAGAACAGAAGAATATTGATTCATTTTTACTCTCTGAAAAACCCTTTATCTTCTTTTTCTCTGTCATCTACATCCAGTTCAATACCTTCGGGATGAGAAGTGCCGGTTCTTTTCATTTCATTAAGCTCGGTTTGCAGTTTTTTTTCTGTTTTCATGGAGCGGTTCAGTTTTTTGTCCATTTTCCACATGCGCGGATAGTAGTAAATTACTGCCAAAAGGTAACCGAGCAGGATGCAGATTAGCAATACCAGCACCATAGGGGCATGCTGTATTTCCCACATAAATACATTGATGGTTACCTCAAAGGAATTTTGCAGCGTAAAGATTACCAGCAGGATTGCCAGAATAAGCATTATGATAATTGTAGCACTCATAATTTAAATTTTTAACTAAGATAAAAAAAGGATAACATAATCATGCTATCCTTCTACAGAATTTTTTGGTCAGCGGTTATTTAATAAACTGAAACATCCTTCTAAACCGGATATTTTGCGGGAAGGAACGGTCTTTATTGATTGATAGCCAGATGAAGCTGGCTCTTCCTACCACATGGTCTTCGGGCACAAAACCCCACATTCGCGAATCGGCAGAATTGTGCCGGTTGTCACCCATCATCCAGTAATAGTCCATTTTGAAGGTATAACTGGTAGAAGCAGTATCATTAATCAGAATGGTATTATTTATAACTTCCAGTTTGTTATTTTCATATACATGGATGATCCGTTCGTAGAGTGGCAGGTTTTCTAAGGTCAGTTGTACTGTTTCTCCTTTGGCAGGTATAGTAAGCGGACCGAAATTGTCGGTATTCCAGGGGAAATTTTTATCATGCGGGAAAACCATGGGGTCCCACTCGCCCGGTTCTTCCTCGAGCCGTTCAACCAGCGTAACATTGGAGAAGTTTCGCATAGCACTGACCATTTCGTCGGTCATTGGGAACATGTATTGTTCGCTTGAAAATACAGTTCTGTCGTCTTCAGCAATATTCAGGCGGTCGAGTGCCTTAGGGTTTATGGCTGTTCCATTGGTGCGAACAAGGTAGTTAAACTGAATTCCTTCATAATCTTTCATAGGCTGGCCATTCACATTTACCTGGCCCCTGTTTATTTCGATTACATCGCCCGGAATACCAATGCACCTTTTAATGTAATTTTCCCTTTTATCTACAGGACGCGCCACTACTTCACCAAAGTTACGGGAATCGGTCCATATCCGTTCACGGTTGTAGGTCCTTACCAGCTGGTAATAACTTTGATTCTGTACATATAAAGCTACAGTATCACCTTCCGGAAAATGAAACACCACCACGTCGTTGTTGTCAATTTCGTCGAATCCGGCTAACCTCCTGTAAGGACTTTTAATCCATTCCACATACGATTTTGTAGTGCGGGTCATTGGCATGGTGTTGTGCACGAATGGAAAAGAAAGCGGCGTATTAGGAGTTTTTGGGCCATATGCTACCTTGCTTACAAAGAGATAATCGCCCACCAGCATCGACTTTTCCATTGAAGAGGTCGGTATGGTATAAGCTTCAATAAAAAACATGCGGATGAAAGTAGCAGCTATCACTGCAAAAATGATTGCATCGATCCATTCAACCAGCTTGGTTTGTTTACCTCCGGGAGGGTCTTTCTTTTTCCAGAACGCCCAGTGAACCTTTTGGGTAATATATATATCGAAAATAATGGCCAGGCCGATTAACCACCAGTAATTGCCCAGCCAGATTACCCAGAGGGTATACAGGGTGCCAACTACAACGAATTTAAACCACTTGCTGGTAAATAATCCTCTTGTCATATTTAGTAAATTATATTTTTAACATATTGTGCATCGACAGAATTCCTTTTTTACCCAGGCTAAATTCAGCTGCAAGCACAGCTCCAAAAGCAAATCCTCTACGGCTTTTGGCGCTGTGGGTAATCTCAATGAAATCATCTTCCGACTCGTATTTAATGGTGTGAATTCCCGGCACCTGACCTTCACGCTCTGATACAACAGGCAGCTCGTTTGTTCCGTAAGGCACCTTATTGTTCCATTGTTCGATTGCCGGCAAAATTTTTATTAAATCATTGGCCAGGCTTAAAGCTGTTCCGCTGGGTGCATCCAGTTTTTGGGTATGGTGTACTTCTGTCAGTTCAGGCTTGTATTCCGGATATGGTGCCATCAGTTGAGCCAGTCTTCTGTTTAACTCAAAAAACAGGTTAACACCTACTGAAAAATTGCTTCCATAAAAGAAGGTGCCGTTGGTCTCGGTGCATTTTTGATGAACTTCTTCCAGTCGTGAAAGCCAGCCGGTGGTTCCGCTGACCACCGGGATGCCGGCTTCAAAGCATGTGTAGTAATTTTCAACTGCCGTGTCGGGAACGGTAAATTCTATGGCTACATCACATTTCTGCAGATTTTCAATTGTTAATTCATGCCGGTTGTCAATGTCGATGATCAATCCT
>JBEPWX010000369.1:0-4235 GCA_041642235.1 Mariniphaga sp. | reverse complement strand
AATTGAGCATGTTCACTATCTCCACATCCCTGCGCTGGAACGCACAAAAATACCCGATGAAACAAATCATACGCCCATGTTCAGGGTTATGACTATTTCTAAAAACGGGATAGTTACTGTTGATACCTATGCTGTGGGGGATAGTGGACCTCGTGAAGAACATGCCTGGTCTTTTGCGCTTTTACTGCCCGGAAGGTAGTAAATGAAAGTACCCGGAGAAATGTAACAAAACTGAAAAAATTTCTTAACTAATCTTTATTGATCCAAGCGTACTTTTACACTAAATTTTTTAATTCTGGCAGATATGAAAAAATTACTCACAGGCTTTTTATCACTCATGCTTTCAATAGCTGTTATTGCTGAAGAAAAGAAGAATGAAAAATCTTTTAGAGCTGCTGATCATGCGTCTGTGGCACTTTCAGGTACCGTTTTAGATTCGACCTCCGCAGAACTGTTGGTAGGTGTAGAAGTTACACTTGAAGGCACCGGGTCAAAAACTTATACCGATTTCGATGGCCAATTTTCCTTCAAAAATGTAGAACCGGGAGAATATAAGCTTGTAACTAACTATATTTCCTATAAAAATTGTACAGAAACCCTTAAGGTTGACCCAGGTAAAAATGAGGTGAATATTAAACTGGAAAACTCGAATTAGCTGTTCATACTTCCTTTCAAAACAAAAACATTGACAGACCGTTTCTTTACAAAAAGGAGCGGTTTGCTTTTGTGTTACCTGTTTCATTAATTATTGCTTCAGGGTTTTTTGGCTTAGTTTTAATTCTTCGCGCTATTGTTTTTTAAAGAATAAAGAAAATTTTTGTTGAATCAATGAAAGCTTTGAGCATGACAGGGTTTATCCTAAAATCTTACTGCTTATATTTGTAGGATGCATAAAGAAAATATGAAATCTGCCGTAATCTTCGATATGGACGGTGTTATAGTTGATAATGGTTATTATCACAAGCAAGCCTGGGAGGAATTTTGCTCGCGTTACAAAATTTCATTCTCAGCAGAAAAATTCAGGAAAGTATTTTTTGGCCGGACTAATGAAGAAATACTTCCCGATGTATTTAACCGTGAATTAACTGTTCAGGAGATTGAAGAGCTGGGGGCTGAAAAGGAGATGTTGTATCGTGAAATATATCGTCCGCATTTGGAAGCTGTACCAGGTTTCCTTTATTTTTTAAATGAATTAAAAGAAAAAAAAATTCCTGTAGGTGTGGCAACATCTGCCCCAAAGGAGAATGTTGATTTTGTTTTGCAGGGATTAGGAATAAACCATCGCATTGATGTAGTAGTTGATGATTCAATGGTTTCAAAAGGAAAGCCTCATCCGGAAATTTATCTAAAGGCTGCATCTCTTTTAAAAGCCTACCCTGGTAAATGTGTGGTTTTTGAAGATAGTCTTTCAGGTACACAATCAGCATATGACGCCGGGACAAAAGTAGTGGCAGTAACTACAACCTTACCGGCAGCAGAGCATAAATTCGCACACCGGGTGATTGAAGATTTCAGGGAGGCTTCCGTACAGTTTGTTTATTCAGTGCTGAATGAAACTGAAATGAAGGCTTAATCTTTTTTTGCAGATCTTTTTTCCTCGTCGGAATCCCGATATGCTTTAATTATGGCATGTGCTGCAAGGGGAGCAGTTAGATATACAAATACCACTATAAATAATCCCTTGATATAAACCACGGGGTCATTAAAAAAGATGCTCACACCGAGGGCAATCAGAAAGATGCCAAATGAAGGTGCTTTCGTTCCTGCATGCAGCCTGCTATAGAGGTCGCTAAACCTTACCAGGCCAATTGCTGCCACCAGTATAAAAAAGGAGCCAGCTAAAACCAATATGTAAATTAATATGTCAATCATACCTGTGTTTTAAATAAGTTGAAACAGCCACTGTACCTATAAATGAAATCAGAGAGATGATTACCGGTATATCGAAGTAAATGGAGTTGTTGATCATTACACTGTAAACAAGCACAAACCCCATGACAACGGCTGCAATGACATCCATGGCTGCAATACGGTCGTTTACCGAAGGCCCTTTCATCAGACGCGCAGAGGCCAGAACAAGGGCAGCCAGTAACATGGCAAAGGCGATTATCATAACAACGGTAAATGTAGTTTCTTTCATTATTCAGTGATCCTTTTAATTTTTTGTTGCATTCCGTTAAAATCTTTTTGCATTAATTCTTCTGATGAATAATACAGAACATGCACATAAAGGATTTTCTTGTCTTCGCTGACATCAATACTCAAAGTACCGGGAGTCATCGACAGCAGATTGCTGAAAAGCAGCAACCCGGAATCTGTATTTAAATTTACCGGAACTTCCATAAAAGCCGGTTTTGTGTGCATTTTCGGAGTTAGTATATCATATGCAATGAATAGGTTTGCCTGTATAAGTTTTACCATGTAATAAACTATAAACTCAATTGAAAAATATATTTTCTTTAGTATTTTCATTGGTAACCTTTTAAAACAGTTTCAATATAAAGTTCCGTATTGAAAAGCTGATTGGCGGCCTCCATCGTAAAATCAAAAACATAATGGGCAAATATACCCATAAGGATACTGGCTGCTCCTAAAATAACTGAAGGCAGGTACTCCATGAATGTAAGCTTTTTGGTTGTGATTTTTTCATATTCATTATGTGGCTGAACTTTCAGGAAAGCTTCGTTCCAAATCTTCAGCATGGAATATAGTGTTAATAAACCTGTAAGAACAGCCACTGCTGTAATGCCGTAATTGCCATTCTCTATCCCTGCTTTAATCAGAATGAACTTAGCAAAGAATCCCGAGATGGGCGGCACACCTGCCAGTGCAAAGGCAGGAATTATAAATAGAACAGCCATCATTGGATATTCCTTATATAAACCACCAATATCCTTCAGAAAAAAGGTTCCTCTTACTTTATTAATCATTCCTGAAACTAAAAAGGTATTGGTTTTGGCGAGCATGTTGTGAAGGGTAAAAAAAATGGCTCCTGCAACAGCCAGCGGGGTAAAAATTCCCAGTCCCATAATCATGTAACCTATCTGGCTAATGATGTGGTACGATAATATCCTCCGTGTTTCGTAATGGGCAGCAGCAGCCATACCACCGGTTATCATTGTAAATCCGGCAATTACAAGGATCAGTTGGTGCCAGAACTGCGGGTCGTGTACAAAAAACAGGGTAAAAAAGCGGATGAATGTATAAACACCTACCTTGGTCAGAAGTCCGGCAAACAGCGATGTGATGGTAACATCGGGAGTATGATACGACGCAGGAAGCCAAAAATACAGTGGAAAAACAGCAGCTTTAATGCCAAAAGCTACGAAAAACAGAACTGCAGAGGTATTCATGAGTATAGCCTGGTCGTCATTGGTAAGGATTTGTGCCAGGTGGGCCATATTCAATGTTCCGGTTTTCCCATACAGCAAACCCACTCCGGCCAGCAGGAACATTGAACCAATAAGGTTTAGTGCCAGGTATTTAATACCACCCTCAAGCTGTTCCTTTGTGCGTCCCAGGGTAATAAGGATAAAGGAAGACATCAGCATTACCTCGAACCAGACAAACAGGTTAAAGACATCACCTGTTATAAATGAACCGTTCATACCCATTACCAGACCAAAGAAAAATATAAAAAAACGGTTCAGTCTTATTTTATCAGTCAGGAAATAAAGTGCATAAATTGCTGCCGTGAATGTAATAAGAGAAGAAACAACCAGCATCAGTGCGCTGAAGTAGTCAATTACCAGTGTAATTCCAAAGGGAGCTTCCCAGCCTCCCATTTGCAGGGCAATTACGCCATGCTCCCTTACCAGAACCAACAGGTAAAACGAAAGCAAAGCCAATAAACCTGTGCCAATAGTACCAACCCACCGGGAAAGACGATCGGACCTGAAAATCAGCAGGACGATTATCAGAGTAAACGGAAATAATATAGGAAAGGCTATTAACGGCATGATTAAATATCTGTTTTTTTAAGCTGATCCAAATCGTCGGTTCCCGTAAGTTCAAAAAATTTGTACTTCAACGCCAGCGTGAATACCACAATTCCCAACCCGATTACAATGGCTGTTAGTACCAGTGCCTGTGGCAGGGGATCGGCCATGGTTTCAGCTGCTACTCCCTCCGGTTTTATAAAACCGGGGCTTCCCGGAACCAGTCCTGCTGAAAGAAAAACCAGCAGGTTGGTGGCGTTGCTCATGAAAATCAACCCGATGATAAACTTCAGGATA
>JBEPWX010000368.1:0-4242 GCA_041642235.1 Mariniphaga sp. | reverse complement strand
AAGTGCGACAAAAAGAAATTGAATACCAAGAACTGTGTTTTTTAGAGTTAGCTGATTAAGAAAGGATAATTTGGTCATTATAAAAAGTGTATAAATAATTGATGCAAAAGAAATGTTTTCCGGTGTTTAATTCAAAAAAAGATGTTAACAAGTAATTTTTAGGCAAAAGGAGGAGCTGAAATTTACCGCAAATTAATCCGAATTCAGGACTCAATTTATGAAAGTATTGATAATCATTTTTAAAAAAACCCATTTCAATTAAATGAAATGGGCTATGTCTTATTAAACATCAGCTGATTTATTGTACCAGTTCCGGAGGAATTTCCCTGATAGGCCGCACTTTTATCGACCTGATAAATAACTCGGCTCCTTCCGACTGAATTTGTATTTTCCCTGAAATGAGAGGTTTGATGTTACCGTTTTCTACGGTACCGGTATTATTATTGACCATTACGGTTTGATTATTCACCACATGTATGGCAGTACTGCCATAGCAATACAATTCTACTGTATTCCATTCCCCCAATGGATTTTCATAATCTGCAGCCTTTTTTACTAATTGGCCGTTATGCTCAGTGCTGAATTTTTTAACTTCGCCTGCAGGGTCGTATCTGAAGCTGCCATCTTCTTCCACGACTGAAGTCTCGCAGTATGTATTGTTCATCAAATAAGTATCTCCAAGGCGTTCGTGCATAAGTTGGCATTCGATGTTAACCATCCAGGTTCCCAACGCTTCACCAAAGTCGCCGAAGCTGTGATAAAGCAATCCGCTGTTCCGGCTGGTATATACTTCATTTCCCCATTTATATACAAGTTGCAGGTGGTAATTGGCAAAGGTGTCGCGGGTGGCCAGAGAACCGTTTACCACACCTGATATATGAATTAGTTTTTCACCGTTTTCTTCTGCAATTGAGAAAACTTGTCCGATGTCTGAAGGTTTTGCCTGATCTTCGAAGCCTTTAAGTGATGTACCTATGTGCATGTCCCAGTTTTCAAGATTCTCTCCATTGAAAAGTGGCTGCCAGGAATTGTTTTTTTGACAGGAGAACATGGAAATGATAATTAGTGGAATTAAAAGTAGATGTTTTTTCATTTTGATTTTTTAGATTTAAAAAAACTGCCCTGATAGGAGGGCAGTTTTACAATAATATAAAATTTTTTCGGTTTAAACTGTTTCTTCCTGAAGAATTTCCCTGGCACGTTCAAGAATTGCTGCATCATCGAGAAGAACGATGCCTCCGTTGGGACCTGGTTCCATATGAATTCCTACTGCTGCACCATTGGTATAATTGGCACCTCCAAAATAATTCCTGACGGTTTCTTCTGTAACTTCAAATTCTTGTGCCAATTTTTTAATAGAACCGTCAGGCAAGCTGTCTTTTAGTTTACGCAGCTCATTAAATGTGATTTTACGCTCCATAATGTTAAATTTTTTATTTTGCTGTTTACAAATTATTAAAATGAACGACTAGGATTGTAAAATTAAAATTTAAAATTTAATTACGATCTGAAAACGGACAGTATATTTTAATGTTCATTTTTTTTATGGGTTTATTTATCTTGAAAAATAAATTTATGTGTATCTAATAATTTGATTATTAAGTGAATAAGCTTTTATATAGCGATTAATAATGTTAAATATAGCATCAGTAATTAACTTTTTTTAACCCGTGTCAGATTTCAGGAGCAATCATGCTATCGTAGATTGCCTGGTGCATTGCCGGCCTGATATTAAGTTCGTATAATGCGGAATTTTCACGGGTAGGATGCACCCGGTTCGACATAAAAATAAAAAGTATACCGTTGTCAGGATCAGCCCAAGCCATTGTGCCGGTATAACCGGTATGGCCGAAACTATTTTTACTGGCACTTACGGCCGGATAAGCATCTATAAGTTGGTTTTTATAATTATCAATGTATGGCTTATCAAAACCCAGAGCCCGGCGATTATTATTTTCGCTGAACTGGATACGGGAAAATTCTTCAATGGTTTTTGCTGAAATATATTGTTTTCCTGCAAAATATCCTTTCTGAAGATACATCTGAAAAATCTTGGCCAGGTCGAGAGTTGTGCCAAATAATCCTGCATTTCCTGATACACCACCCAGCATGGCAGCTCCCTCGTCATGAACAAATCCTCTTAATCTTTCTTTTCTGAAAAAATCATCGGTTTCTGTGGGGACAATCCGTTCAAGGGGGAAATGAAGGTACGGATTATAAGTAACTGAAGCAGCACCAAGGGGTTTGTGAAAATTTTCAGAAATATATTCTATATATGGAACTCCTGTTATTCTTGTAATAATTTCAGGATAGAGGTGAAAGCTAAGGTCGGAGTAGACGTATTTTTTTTGGGTTAAGGTAGTGGCTGTGCGAATTGTGTCATATATGGTTTTAATGAAATTGTTGTTCAGATAAAGCTGATTGGAAACTCTTATGCTGAACTTATCGGAGGGATGATTGGAAAATACTTCGCGACTCAGATTTCCATCCTCATCAAGGCCCATTCGCCAGAATGGAATCCAGGAAGGTAATTGTGCCTGATGAGCAAGATAATCACGAAGTGGTATTCTCCCTTTTTGAGTTTCGCCAAAATCTGGCCAGTAGGTTCTGAAAGGTGCATCAATATTTATTTTTTTTTCATCCACCAGTTTCATCAGTGCAGGCAGTGGTCCTGTCACTTTAGTCAGTGAAGCCCAGTCGTATATATCATCGGGGGAAACTTTTTCTTCTTTGAAATATGTATGGTAGCCATAGCATTTATGAAAAATCACCTCTCCATTTTTTGCCACCAGTACCTGCAGCCCCGGGAAAGCTTTTTCTCTGATGCCCAGATAAGCCAGAGAATCAATGCAGTATGTTAATTTTAATGAATTCATACCGACTTCTTCGGGGATGGTATAGGCGAAGGTTTGATTTTTAGTCACAGCGATTCCGCTGCCCAGTTTAAATCTGTCATCAATTGAAACAGGTAATTTTCCTGAAAGGTCGAATGCCCCAAAAACTGCCTGAGCTGCCAGTTCCTGGGTTAACTGGTTGTTTTGATAGGCAAGAATTAACCCATGCGACTGGTGAATATTTTCAAAATGCTTTAAGGCATAGGCATTCCCAAAGAAAACTGTAACCACCCGATTGTCCCTGATAAAGTCGGCCAGTGCAAATCTTTGGGCAGAGCTGATTCCATACGAACCTGATGGGTAAAGGTTAATGCCCTGTACACCGGCGATTACAAGGTTGTAATTGTCGAGTGTTTTTCGTAAGACGGCCACTTCACGTTCTGTAGCATCTTTTCTAAGAAAGAAATGATCAATCGGAGCATATCTGTCCATCATTTCTTGAAAGGATGTTTTTTTATCAGTTCCTATCATTACCGAGGCAATTTTCAGTTTTTCAAAATCCTGAACGGGAAGTGTATTTTTATTGCTTAAAGCCGTCAGAGATCCTTTAATTATTTTGCGGGCAGTAACTTCATAATAGGGAGAATTTAACCTGACAGTCAGGTTTTTAGTATCTGCCGGCTTGTAAAGATGAAGACCTGCCCATCGTTTCAGGGCCATCACCCTTCTGCATTTTTCATCAATTTCTTCTATTGAGAGTTGGCTACCGGCAATCGCCTGCTTTACGTCGGCTATGGCTCCAGGTAAATCTGTCACGAATTCCAACATGTCGTTTCCGGCCTTAAGTGCTTCTACAACAGGCTTCCCTTTACCTTTTAATACACCCTGCATGTTCATGGCATCGGTAATTACAAAACCTTTAAAGCCAATTTCATTGCGCAGATAGTTGGTTACTATTTTTTTTGAGAGGGAGGATGGTGTTCCTGAATCATCAAGAGCAGGTACATCCAAATGGGCAGTCATAATTCCAATTATACCTTTATCAGCCAGATAACGGAAAGGAAAACTTTCCACCACATCGATCCGGCTTTTGGGATGGTTGATAACCGGCAGTTCTTTATGTGAGTCGGTTTCTGTATCTCCATGTCCGGGGAAATGTTTTACCACGGGAATTATCCATTCACTTTGCATCCCGTTGGCAAGATAAAATGCTTTTTTAGAAACATTAATCTTGTTTTCACCGAACGAACGAAAATTAATGACCGGATTTTGGGGGTTGGTATTTACATCTGCAACCGGAGCAAAATTCATATGAATTCCCAATAGCTTCATTTGTTTTGCCAGGTCGCGGCCCATTTGAAAGAGGTAGGTAGAATCCTGCACCGCCCCAATAGCCTGTGCATATGGA
>JBEPWX010000367.1:0-4248 GCA_041642235.1 Mariniphaga sp. | reverse complement strand
TCACTTCAATAAACGATTTATGTTTTACGTAATCAATAAGTAGGTCACTTTGCCGGTTAATACCTTTAAAATCTGCTGCACCTGTGAAGGCAACTCCCATTCCCATATTAGTTAAAACGTCATTTAGCACAATTTCGTATTTATATTTAAACCGGGGAAACTTAATATCTATATTTTGCACTTCTTTGAAGCTTTCCATCCAGGTATTCCAGGTCTCCTGATCAAGCCTGTTTATTAATTCCTCAAGGGGCTGGTTGGGGTGAGGGAGGAAAATAATCATGTTGTAATTTCCTTTTCCGTAGGATAGTTGTACTGCGCTAAAAAGTTCATTTGAGGCATAGGGCAGGGTATCGGTTCGCTGCATGGTTTCAGTTTCTACTGTTACACCTTTTTCTGTAATAAAGGGTAACAGTTGTGTTCCTTCTTCATTGAATTCTTTTTGCCAGATTCCTTTAAAATAAATGGCATTGAGCAGGAACATTACATGATTGGGCGTTATCTGGTTGAGAATGGATTCAATTTTTCCATGTGTTTTTTCGTTTACCCAACCATTTATGGTTTTCAGTGCATGTTGCTGATCTCCGAAATCGAGCGCAGAAACCGTAGCATCGTAATAATATTTATTAGTGGAAATAAACTCATGTTCCACCTCAAAATCATCACGGTAAAAAATAGCATTTGCAATTTCCAGCAAAACCTTATCATCAAGTGATTTCAATGAATTCACGAGGTTAAAGTAGGAATCGTTGATGTCTTGGGTTGTAAGTCCGTAAACCTTCAGGGTTTTTTCCATTGCTTTTTTAGTTTCTCCGTTGGCACCATTGTATGTCATGGCAAGTGCAATGCTCACGCTCAGGGGAGAAATCATAATGTTTTCTTTCCTGGTTTCAGAATAAAAAATTTTCTGAAAGAGTTCGAATCCAAATTGGTTTTCAGCTTCAATCAGATGAGCAGTTTTTTCTGAAATTTTTAATTCGTCCAATTCCTGGGTTGAATCTTCGTGAAGATTACATCCCATAAGGAAAATTAACAAGAAAAAAATTAAAAATGAAGAGGTTTTCATAACAGTATTTTTTCAATTGTACTATTATCAAAGATGATGCCCGGATAAAAAGGGTTGCGCATACAATACTATATTTCCCGGAATAAAATACCGGATGAGCGAAGCATTACCTATACTCCCTTTCCAAAGAAGGTCAACTCCGGGGAATGTTAGTGGAAAGGCTTATATTATGGGGAGCTTTTCAGCTTTTTAATTTCAGTTGCAGGCTAGTTATCTGTTATTTGTATTTTACCCATTGGATACCATCCCTCCTCATTCACACCTTCGATGGCTAGTTTTATTTTTGGTTCAAAAGAACCCGGGGAAACTATTGCTACAGCAATCTGATAGATGCCCGCCTGCATGTCTAAAGGAATGTAGAATTTTTCATCGTGGATAATGTCGCCGGGCAACCATGAAAGAAGATCGGCGCTGGTGCAGAAGATTTCCGTTCTTTTGTCATTTTTAAGTCTTACGGCATATTTGTAGTCCTTATAAATGGGTGCAACCCCCTTATTATCCCACAGAGAAGTAATAAGCATCTGCTCATGCACATTAACAACTGAAGGAAATGAAAACCTGCGCAAAACATACCGGTATCCCATTCTTTTCAGCCAGTTATCAACCAGGGGTTTCCATTCATCCGGCACCGGGGAGCTTTTCGCGTTGAAGGAGGACATATGCCATTTGAGGCCTTGCTCGAAGCTAAATTCTACCATTTCTTTTGAATATTTATACTTCTCGAGCCAGCTCAGAAATGTTCCGCAGATTTCAAGAGTGACAGGTGCTTTTTTCCAGGCTTCACTCATGCCGCTTTTAATAATATCCTGAGGATAGGCGTCAGTCATTGCATTCCAGCGTTCGGATCTCAAATCTCCAAGGCAGTCAAGCCTCCACCCCAGATTCCGCATGTTTGGTCCTGTTCCGTTATTTCTTCCATCAGGCCAGTAAGCAGCGATATTTGTTCCCCTGACAAGAATTCCGGGATCTGGTGCATCCCCATTAAGAGGCTGAAAAATCAACCATGTTTTCTTAAAATTATCCAGGTAGGCATTTATCAGCGCCAGTCTCGTAGCGTCGCTCAACAGATGGGTTCCGTTACCTTCTCCCCAATATCCTACAAAAGAAATATCTACAGATTCTAAATCCGGATGTCCGTCGTAGCGCTGCCCCATCGCCTTTATCATTCCTCCGAAATACTCAACAAACATGGGATTTTCGGGATCAATTCTCCATTTATCTGATTTCAGGTTTTTCTCTTCACCAACCATTGATCGGTACCATTCAGGCACATCCTTTTCAACACCAGATTCGTAGGGGGAAATCCGCAACATTAAAGTTTGACCGCGTTCCGCAGCAGTTTTTAGGGCTTTGTCAATCATATCCCAGTTGTACTTCAGGGGTTCGGGTTCCAAAAACCTCCAGTTTACACGAAAGTAAGCAATGGTAGTCTGTGGATAATCTTTATTTGTCAGATCTCCATTAAACTCCTGGTAATCAATAGGCAGGCCTTCGGTCCAATGTGAACCCTCATTCAATTTGTCGCCATTGAAACGTTGAAAAGTCATAAATCCGATACCAGGATTAATCAAAACATCGTCAATTTCCTTTGGCACAACTTTTACCATTTCGCTTTTTTCCTGACCTCTCAGTAAAATAGATCCTGCCATAAGGCATAAAAGAAATAAGTTTAATTTTTTCATACGTACTTTTTTTTAGGATGGGGAGATTAAGGATGGCACTGGTAACTTCATATGTTTTTCCCCTGATTTTCAGGCTGAACGTCAACCAAAAGATGCTGTTTGAATTCCTGAGTAGTATACCGAATCCATGCTTTTGGTATAATGATATTTTTAATTTGTTTTCCATTAGTTTTAAAATACTTTTCAGAATGATTTGTTTTACATTGTTTTTTCAATGGTAGAAATGCCTTAAGTAAATCAGGTTCAATTATTTTTAAATTTACAAAAAATCTGTTTGAACAGTGGTATATTTTGCTTACTGGAAGGAAAAAAAATCCATGGCATAGGCTTACTTTTGATTTTCTATAAGTCTCTGATAAAAACAAACCTTTCAATCATTTAATGAAAGATTGTATTAAAATTAATTATTTCTGCAATATTTTCCATTTTCTTTAAAGGAGGACGCAACCCATTAATCGGAAATTTCATCAATGTTATTGTCAGCTATTGAAATTTATAAAATGATGTGCTGTATGCTATAAAAGATAATATTTTTTAGGAAAGCTGGTTTTATCTTTATTTTTGGGGAACTTTTAAAAGCCTGAATTGGAAGAGCTGAAGATTATTATAAAGGAATGTGCCTCGGGTAATGTACGAGCTCAGGAAAAACTTTACCGGATGTTTGCACCGAAGATGTTTGGTGTGTGTTTACGGTATGCAAAAGATCGCACTGAAGCAGAAGATAACCTGCAGGATGGATTCGTAAAGGTTTTCAAGAATATTAAAAATTTCAGGCATGAAGGTTCTTTCGAAGGTTGGATAAGACGTATTATGGTTAATGTTTCACTTGGAAAATTCCGGAAGCACCATGTTCTTTATCCGGTTGAAGATATTGGAAAATTTGAGCAGGTGCAAATGCCGGATGAAATTCTGGCAAAATTGGGGGCAGATGATTTGCTTGAGTTGATTCAACAATTGTCACCACGTTACCGGATGGTTTTTAACCTGTATGTTTTGGAGGGTATGAACCACCTGCAAATTAGCGAAGCAATGAACATTTCGGTGGGAACATCGAAATCGAATCTTGCAAGGGCAAGAGATATTTTAAAGCGTAAAGTATTAAATCTTTACAATGATGTTATATCAAATGCAAATTATCCGGCATAATGAAAGAAGAGAATAAAATGGATGAACTTTTTCGGGATAAATTGGGAGGATATTCTGAAGAACCACCTGCATATATCTGGGATGGGGTACGGGAGCAAATGGCAAAAGGAATCATAAAAAAACGTAGCGCCTGGTACCGTTGGTCAGCTGTTGCAGCTTTATTAATTATGGCATTCATTGGCGGGTGGTATCTGAATGAAACTACCGATGAAGTGGCTCCTCAGGTAGCGCAAAAGAAATGGTGAAATCTGAAGTTGAAAAACAGGCGGATAACAAAGGCTCTGTATCCACCCCCATAGTTGAAGAAGAAGTAAACGACGACGAAGACCAAAGTACACAATTTCTTGCTGAAACCAG
>JBEPWX010000366.1:0-4260 GCA_041642235.1 Mariniphaga sp. | reverse complement strand
CTAATTCTGTTTTTGTTCTTGATGAGAATCGCATGAAAGCTTTAGAAAAAATGAATCGAATTAATAGCATTTTGTGCCAGTTGCCAGGAATTGATTGCGGAAGTTGTGGTGCTCCAAATTGTCATGCATTGGCAGAGGATATAGTATTGGGAAAAGCACGGATGACTAATTGCATATTTCTTCAAAAAAAGTACATATCCATGCAAAAAATAACATCTGAAAAGGCAAATAAAGCCCTGGATAGAATTTGGGGTGAAAATCGTTTTGAGGCAGACTGCAATAAAAAAGGAGGTAGAAATGAAGGTTTCTGATTTGGTTGCAAAATATAATCTGAAAGTTTTTTCAGGACACATGGACCTGGAAAGGGAAATAACTGGCGGATACGTTTCCGATCTATTGAGTGATGTCATGGGCAATGCCGCAGAAAATGAAGTTTGGATTACGTTGCAGACCCACCAGAATGTAATGGCAATTGCATCATTGAAAGATCTTGCTGCAGTTTTATTGGTAAAGGATTTGGAACCCGATGCCGATACACTTGCTCATAGCAAAGAGGAAGGTATACCTTTGCTGGGTACAGGATATACTACATTTGAGATAGCCGGCAGACTTTTTGCTGATTTGAAACTTTAGTTGTGCATGATTATCATGCATACATTAAATTGTATTTAATTTAAAGGACCTATTTAAATGAACCAGTACAGGGCTGATATACATATGCATACACTACTATCGCCCTGTGCAGATCTGGAGATGACTCCCCACAATATTATTTCAAAAGCACTGGATAGTGGTCTTGATATTATTGGAATTACAGATCATAATTCCACTAAAAATGCCCTGCTGGTTAAAAAAATTGGTGAACAGGAAGGTATTTTTACTTTAACAGGTGCCGAAGTTACCACCAGGGAAGAAGTGCATTGCCTGGTATTTTTTGAATTCCCTGAACAATTGGAACAATTTCAGGAGTTTATTGATAAAAATATTATCCGCATTAAAAATTCTGAGGAGAAGTTTGGGTATCAACCTGTGATTGACGAAGAAGAAAATATTCTGGAGTTAGTTCCCTATTACCTTCCGGCAGCCTTAAAGGTGGGCATCAGTGCCATTCAGCATAAAGTGGAAGAATTAAACGGATTGTTTATTCCGGCACATGTCGATCGGCCAACAAATGGTATCTTTAGCCAATTGGGATTCATTCCTCCCGGTTTAAAATACGATGCACTTGGACTTTCCAGACACAGTTCCCAAAAATATGTTGTAGAACAATATGTTTTACAATATAAAACTACCCTAATTCGCAATTCTGATGCACATTTTTTAAAACAAATTGGCGAAATTTACACAATTTTTAAAATGAGTGAAATTAGCTTCTCAGAAATAAGAAAGGCATTGAATCAACAAGACAACAGATATTGTGAATTAATATGAAAACAATGTCAGACCATGTACTTGATATTGTTCAGAATTCAGTGCGGGCAAACGCAACACTGATTGAAATCATAGTTGATGAAGATAGGATAGGTGATTTTTATACACTTCAGTTTAAAGATAATGGATGCGGAATGGATGCGGAAACGGTCCGGAAAGCAACCAATCCGTTCTTTACATCAAGATCAACACGAAAGGTAGGTTTGGGTCTGCCTCTGTTAAAGCAAAATGCACTGTCATCAAACGGTTCATTTACCATTGATTCAGAAGCCGGCAAAGGCACAGAAGTAAAAGCTGTATTTCAGCATTCCCATCTTGACCGGCCATCGGTTGGTGAAATCTGGGAATCGATATACCTTCTGCTTGTTGGTAATCCGGATATTCGCCTGGTATACAGTCACAGCACCATGGAAGGTAGTTTTGAACTGGATTCTGCTGAACTGATGTTAATGTTGGGTGATGTATCTATAAAGCAGTCTGATATAAAACGGGCAGTGATTGAAATGATTAAGAATAATTTGGAAGTATTAAAGGCTAGTAAATAAATATCTTTTACACCATGACAAAAATAAAAACACTGGCTGACCTTCTGAAAATAAAGGAAGAAGTGCAGTCGAAAATGAAATTAAGAGAAAAAAGCGACCATCCGGAACAGGTGGCCCAGGTAAAGGTTGGAATGGCTACCTGCGGAATAGCCTCAGGAGCAAAAGAAACTATGAAATATTTTATTGATGAACTGGAACAGCAGGCTATTGATGCAGTGGTAACCCAAACAGGGTGTATGGGATATTGTTATGCTGAACCAACAGTGGAAGTTACCCTTGCCGGCAAGGACCCGGTGGTTTTTGGCAATGTCAATAAAGAAAAGGCCGAAGAAATAATTGATGTGTATATTAAACGGGGGGAACTAGTAGATGGAATAATTCCAATAAGCTTTAAAACCATCGACGAATAATTAATTTTTCAAGAAAAGAAAATTATGACCGAATATAAAATGCAATTGCTTATATGCGGCGGCACGGGATGTAAAGCTGCAGAAAGTGATGAATTAAAAAGATCAATAAAATATTGGATTGATGAGGTAGGCATGGAAGATGATGCTCAGGTGGTTTTTACAGGTTGCTTTGGATTCTGTGAAAAAGGTCCTATTGTTAAAGTGCTGCCTGATAATACTTTTTATGTTGGAGTTACTTCTTCCGACGCAGAAGAAATCGTAAAGGAGCATCTTGTTAAAGGCAGGCAGGTAACCAGGTTGCTCTATACTGATCCAGTTACAAAAAAGCAAATCAGTGAATCAAAAAACATGGACTTTTATAAAAAGCAATTGCGTATTGCATTGCGTAACTGTGGTTTTATAAATCCGGAAAGCATTCATGAATATATATCACGAGATGGCTATATGGCCTTGGGGAAATGTTTAACGGAACATACTCCTGAAGAAGTTATCGGAGAAATTAAAGGTTCAGGTCTTCGTGGTCGCGGAGGTGGTGGTTTCCCTACAGGATTGAAATGGGAAATTACCCGTAAATCGGAAGCCGGCCAGAAATATGTGGTTTGTAATGCCGATGAAGGTGATCCTGGTGCATTTATGGATCGTTCCATTCTGGAGGGTGATCCGCATTCGGTAATTGAAGCCATGGCCATCTGCGGTTACTGTATTGGTGCTGATAAAGGACTGGTTTATATACGCGCAGAATATCCTTTAGCTATTGAGCGCCTCAAAATAGCTCTTAACCAGGCAAGGGAATACGGCCTGCTGGGGGAAAACATTCTGGAAACAGGTTTTAATTTTGAGATCGATATCCGCCTGGGAGCAGGTGCATTTGTTTGCGGAGAAGAAACTGCTCTGATTCATTCCATGGAGGGACTTCGAGGTGAACCAACATTTAAACCTCCGTTTCCGTCAGTTTCAGGTTACCTTGGAAAGCCAACTAATGTAAACAACGTTGAAACTTTTGCTAACATTCCTGTAATTATTAATAAAGGTGCTGCCTGGTTTAGCCAGATAGGAACAGAGAATTCAAAAGGGACTAAAGTATTTGCACTGGCTGGAAAAATCAACAATGTTGGACTTATCGAAGTACCCATGGGAACAACACTGCGTGAGGTAATTTATGATATTGGTGGTGGAATAAAAGATGGCAGAGAGTTTAAGTCTGTTCAAACTGGTGGACCTTCGGGCGGATGCCTCACCAAAGAATTTCTCGATACACCAATCGATTACGACAACCTGATTGCTGCGGGTTCAATGATGGGTTCAGGAGGAATGATTGTTATGGATGAAGACGATTGCATGGTGGCAATCGCACGGTTCTATCTGGAATTTACACTTGAAGAGTCTTGCGGAAAATGTTCTCCCTGCCGTATCGGAAATAAACGACTGCATGAGATCCTGGAAAAGATTACAAGCGGGAATGGAGAGGTTATTGATATCGAGCGATTAAGGTTGCTTAGCAATGTAATCAAAGACACCTCTCTTTGTGGACTTGGGCAAACATCTCCCAATCCGGTATTGTCTACCATTCTAAATTTTGAAGATGAATATCTGGCCCATGTTACAGATAAAAAATGCCCTTCAGGCCAATGTAAGGCATTGCTTCAATACGATATTATAGAAGATTTATGTACCGGTTGCACTTTGTGCTTCCGAAACTGCCCGGTTGGTGCGATAACAGGGGAAAGAAGACAACCTCATTACATCGATCAGACAATCTGTATTAAATGTGGTGTGTGTTACGAAAAGTGCAAGTTCAATGCAATAAAACTTTCATAGAAAAGAATAAAAAATGGATACAATTCAATTAACCATAGATAATAAGCCGGTAGTTG
>JBEPWX010000365.1:0-4267 GCA_041642235.1 Mariniphaga sp. | reverse complement strand
GCCTTCCGGAGAATATACCCATACCTTTCCCATTGTAAGATAAATATTTCCCATAGTATCTATTGTCATCCCATCGGAACCATGTGGTGCAAAATAGGTCTTATTGGCTAGTGAACCATCCTGTAGTATGCTGTATCTCCAGATCTTTTTATCATTGATGTCGGCTACATATAATGTTTTGCCATCGGGAGAGCCAATTAAACCATTAGGTTGCTTAAAATCGCTGATTACCCGCGTTATCTTTCCTTCAGGACTCAGGTAATATACTCCCCGTACTTTCTGTTCCTCAGACCGATCTTCATCCCACCATTTCCGGTGATAATATGGATCAGTGAAATAAATTCCACCACCTGGGGATATCCATAAATCGTTGGGTGCATTCAAAGGTTTACCGTTGTAACCCTCATGAATCAATTGAAACTCCTTACTTTCATCAAAATATCCCAATTGATTATATAAATCTGCGCAAGTAACCAATTGCCCGGAATTATTGAAATACATACCGTTCGATCTTCTTGTTCCTTCCAGCCACAGCGAAATTCCCTTTTGCTTGTCCCACACATATATCCGGTCGTTGGGCTGATCGGAAAAAAAAACCTTTCCGTCCGGAGAAACAGCAGGACCTTCAGTAAAACTATAACCTGTACCGGCCTTTACTAATTTTGCACCTTTTGCAATTATTTCTTCTTCCTGGGCACCTGCTAAAACCGTATTAATAAAAAAACAAAACAAGAAGAAAATATTTTTCAACAGATTTTGATGGATCATTTTAAACGTAATTTAAATTAATTTTGTAGCGCTTAATTGGTTAATACTTTATAAAAATAGAATATTTATTTTACTTTAATAGTTGCTCTATCATAATAACAAAAAGTAATTAATAATTCGTCATAATTCAGCCTACTCTAGAATTGTTACAGGCCGTCTAAAAATTCCTAAATCCCCAAAATTAAGTTGAATGATTTCTGCTTCACCCCCGAAACCTGTACAATCAACATGAAAAAATTAAGACAATTACAGTAAATTCTACCATGTCATGTAATGAAAAATATACTGCCACGTCTTACCTTTGAGAAACTGCCTGATAAAGCAGGAATAAAAGTAAAATGGATGGTTGCCAGCGAATTTAAAACCAAAGTATTACCTGTAAGTAAAAAAGTACTCTTTTTTGCTATACATTTCCTAAAGGACGAAGACAGCGCACGTGATGTAGTGCAGGATGTATTTTTAAAACTCTGGCAAAAAAAAGATGAACTGGACCAGATTGAAAATATGGAAGCATTTGCCATGCGGATGACACGCAACAGATGCATCGACATAAAAAGGGCAAGTAAAACAGTACCTATTGATGGCGAAATCGATCGTATGATGAAGCAGGTAACAACAGATGTTCATTCACAAGTTGAATTAAGCGAAGCCGCAAAACAGGTTAAACACCTTATCAGTCAACTTCCTGAAGTGCAGCGTAATATTATGCAAATGCGTGATTTGGAACAACTGGAATATGAGGAAATAGCAGAACTCACCGGACTTCAGGTAAATGCAATACGAGTAAATCTTTCCAGAGCAAGAAAAAAAGTACGTGACGAATATTTAAAGATGAATAAAGATGAAGACAACAGAAATAAAACAATTGCTACAACACTATTTTAAAGGGGAAACAACAATTCAGCAGGAACGGGAATTGGAAACCTATTTTAATTCGGGGGAAGTAGCAGATGAACTGAAGGAATACAGTGGTTATTTTATTGGAATTTCTGAGCTGTCTGAATCGGTCGCTGATGATGCCATTGAAGATGTCGTCATGGATTACATCCGGCAAAATGCCCCTGTTCAAAACACCAGGCGGTTTCGATTATGGCCTGTTTTATCAGGAATTGCAGCATCAGTGATACTGGTAGTGGGAGGATTTTTGCTGTTCCAACAACAGGAACAGCAGTACAATGATACCTTTGATAATCCTGAACTTGCTTACGCCTATGCAGAACAAACACTTTCCTATGTTTCTTCCAAATACAACCAGGGGCTCACAGAACTTTCAAATTTCGATAAGCTTCAAAAAGCTGCAGAACCATTGCAACAAGGGGTTAAACCTGTAGATGAATACATGGATATGATAGATAACATTAGAACTACAAAAACAATAAGGGATTAATTACACTGAAATATGATATGAAAAGTGATGATAAAATGAAAGTAAAAACAATAAATAGGAAAGCCATGAAAAAGTTAATTTTAATTCTCGTATTATTACTGACTGCAGCAATGTTTACACAAACAGTTGCACAAAAAACGCCAGTCGACAGGTTGTTTGAAAAATATGCCAATAAGGAAGGATTTACCACAGTAAATATTTCTGGAAAACTTCTCGGGCTTGCCGGGAAAATGGATTCCGGCGACCAGGCTGCAAGTGAAATGATTTCGAAACTGGATGGAATCAAAATATTGACAGTGGAAAACCCAGCCATTACAGGTAAACTCGATTTTTATGCTGAACTGGAAAAGGATGGCTTTTTTAAAAATAACAATTATGAAGTGCTTATGGAAGTTACCGATGCCACTGAAGTGGTCCGTTTCCTTGCAAAAGACGGCGAGAAAGGAAAACTTTCAGAATTGCTGCTGGTGGTTGGTGGTGATAACAGTACATTGATAAGCATTAGCGGCATCATCGATCCTGAAAATATCGGAAAAATTACGAGTACATTAAACATCAATCCAGGCAAAGCAACCAACAACACAAAATAATACAAGGATTAATTATGAGAAGGCTATCTGTTTAAGATAGCTTTTTTTTTAAGTTTGCAGTGCATTAATAAATAGGATCTGCCTGAAAATAGTTTTTTCTATTAATGCTAAAGGAAGATTGAAGTAATTCTACTTCCACGTGAAATCTGTTTCCCCGTGAAAATTTAAAGGGAAAAAAAACTTCAGTTATTTCATTGCTGCAGAATCAATCAAAAAAATTTAGAATTACACCACAATATGCTTCTATTTTATTAATAGGAGTAGCAATTATTTTATTTTTTCTAATTAACTTGTACTCATTAAAAGATATAAGTATATTTTTAGTTCTTATTTGCTTTATCCTAATGTACAATTAATTAACAATTAAAATTTTGTTTTTATGAAACACTTTAATTTTTTAACGATTATTGCAGTCATAGCAGGACTGGCATTCCTGCAGTCATGTGAAAAAGATGAAATGCTTTATGAATCTTCAGCAGATTCATCAGCAGATGTTGAATTGAAAAAGGCCAGGGTAAAACGTACTTTTTATGGTCCTGCCACCTCAATAGGAAAAGGTGTGGCACGTGCCTGGGTAACAGAAGACGTCAATGGAAACCCGCTGGAAGTCGGGCTCGACATCACAGAAAAAGTGCTTGAAAGTCTTCCTGAAAATAATGCTGCTTTTGTTTTGCCTTTCCATAAAAATAAAGGTAAAGGTTTTTACAACCATGTCCTACTCGGATGGGAACCTTTGGGACATGAACCCGAAAAAGTGTATGATGTAGCTCATTTCGATGTTCATTTTTATATAACCTCGTCAGCCGAACGCGAAGCTATAGAATTTGCTCCTGCAAGTGATCCGGTTGATTCAAAATATATTCCTGAATTTTATCTGCTTTCAGATCCTGTTATACCACAAATGGGATCACATATAATCGATCTTCTTGCTCCTGAGCTTGATCCAACGTCGGGTCAAAAATTTGAACATGTTTATATTATTGGCGCCTATCAGGGGGAAATAACTTTCTGGGAACCAATGGTAACTTTAGAATTTTTAAATTCCAAACCTGATATAAAGATACCAGTAAGACAACCTGAAGCATGGCAGCGTGATGGCTGGTATGCCACCGGGTATAAAGTCTCTTATTCTGAAAAGCCAGGAACTTATACCATTGCACTCACCGGCCTAACCTGGCAAAGCGGAAGTTAATAAAATCCGTTTCTGAAATAGTTGGCCTGCGTTATCAAGCATTTTTTATTTTAAAAGGAAGGAATTCTAAAAAGAAGGGGGATAATTTCGCCCTTCTTTATTTGCTGTTCCAATGAAAATCTTATGATGAAAATCCACTATGAAAGATTGTTGACAGATTAAAAAAGGGAACATATTCTTTCACGAATGTCTTCAGCCAATATAAATTCAACTCAAACTCAATTTTAATTCAATTCAAATTCAAACATAATTGAGTTTATATTGAGTTTAAATTATATTTACAATGAATTTATATTGAATCAATACTGGAGGATGTATTGTCCTTTAGAT
>JBEPWX010000364.1:0-4287 GCA_041642235.1 Mariniphaga sp. | reverse complement strand
GCTTTTTATGCGTTGAATTGAGAACATTCAGGAGCATGTCAAATTCAAAGTTAATTAAGACATACGTCTCAGATAGGTTGTATGGCTATTCAAAAAGAGATAAGAAATAACATTAATTTTTAACCACCTTTACAGAATTGATCTTATTTTTAAATTGCATTTTATATTGTAACAAACTAATACCAACCAAAATGAATAAAATCATTCTATACTTAATTTTTACCGGAATTTTTACCCAATCGCTGGCACAGGGCTGGAAACCCGCAGGTGATAAAATTCATACTCCCTGGGCAGAAAATGTTGATCCGGCAAACCCATTACCCGAATATCCGCGACCTCAACTGGAACGCAATCAGTGGCTAAACCTGAACGGCTTGTGGAATTATACACTCGTTTCAAGGGGTAGCAGCATGCCGGATACTTTTGAGGGAAAAATTCTTGTTCCTTATCCTCTGGAATCAAGCCTGTCAGGTGTTCAAAAGCGTACAGATCAAGACAAGGAACTTTGGTATCAGCGAACCTTCACGATTCCGGCAGAATGGAAAAATAAAAATGTGGTGCTTAATTTTGGAGCTGTCGACTGGCAGGCAGACGTATGGGTAAATGATGTTAAAGTAGGAATACATAAAGGAGGATATACTCCATTTAGCTTTAACATAACGCCATTTCTGGTTAAGGGAGAGCAAAAGTTAACTGTAAAAGTCTGGGATCCGGCAGATAAAGGCTTTCAGCCCAGGGGAAAACAGGTGGAAGATCCGAGGGGTATCTGGTATACCCCGGTTACCGGAATCTGGCAAACCGTGTGGATCGAACCTGTTGATCAGGCATATATTACTCACCTGAAAGTAATCCCTAATATCGATGGCGGAAATGTTACTGTTTTAGCCTCTGCTGATGGAATTGCTGCCGCCGATATTATTGAGGTAAAGGTTTTGGAAGATGGAAATGTAGTTGGGATGGGAAAAGGAGCTGCAGGACAGGAAGTACTGGTGAATGTACCTGATGCAAGGCTTTGGAGCCCCGAATCACCTTTCCTGTATGATCTGCAGGTAGCTGTTATTAAGGGAGGTAAAGCAATTGATGAAATAAATAGCTATTTTGGAATGCGTAAAATTTCTGCCGGACGTGATGAAAACGGCATTGTACGGTTGAAGTTGAACAATAAAGATTATTTTCAGTTTGGACCGCTTGATCAGGGATGGTGGCCCGATGGATTGTATACGGCACCTACTGATGAAGCTTTGTTGTTTGACATACAAAAAACAAGGGATTTCGGATTTAATATGATTCGTAAGCATGTGAAAGTAGAACCGGCACGCTGGTATTACCATTGTGACCGTGAAGGAGTTCTGGTGTGGCAGGATATGCCCAATGGAGATCGCTCTCCTCAGTGGCAGAGCCGCAATTATTTCAATGGACTTGAATTGAAGAGGAATGCTGAATCGGAAGAAAATTTTCGCAGGGAATGGAAGGAGATTATGGACTTGACCTGTTCCAATCCTTGTGTGGTGGTGTGTGTGCCATTCAACGAGGCCTGGGGGCAGTTTAAAACTGAGGAGATTGTGGAGTGGACTAAGAATTATGACCCGTCACGCCTGGTAAATCCTGCAAGTGGTGGAAATCATTATGAGACAGGTGATATACTCGATATGCATAATTATCCCGATCCGGTTATGGGGCTGTTCGATTCGAAACGGGTAAATGTTTTGGGAGAGTTCGGAGGCATCGGACTTGCCGTGGAAGGGCACCTTTGGAATCATAACAGGAACTGGGGCTATGTTCAGTACAAAACCTCTGAAGAAGCAACCAATGCCTATATCCGGATGGCTGAAAAATTAAAAAACCTTATACCATTTGGTTACTCAGCAGCTGTTTATACGCAAACTACCGATGTGGAATCAGAAGTTAATGGATTAATGACCTATGACCGTAAGACAATTAAACTTGATGAAGACAGAATCCGAAAAATAAATCAGGAAATCAGCAATTATTTTTCCCATTAAATAACTATTGTCCTGCCCTGCTGAAAAAAATTGCCGGTCAGGATTTCCCTGAACGGTTTTTCGATGGAGAATTTAACCCGTTGTTTTCTGTTTAGGGAACAACGATGGCAGAAATTTTTATTGCTGGAAAATCGTATTTTACAGAATTCTCTACTTACTTTTCTTTATCAGCTTACTTCCTCATAAAATCACACCTTTCAGATGTTACCATTTTTTATTAGGAGAGATTGGGTTTCTCCTTTTCAATCATTTCCCGGTAATCGGTATAATGATGAGGAATTCCAAAATTTTTTTTATAAGTCCGGATTTTTTCCGGATTAAGGCTGCATCAGGCTATAATTTCCACCTCCCGAATACGTTTCCATGCTTCATAATGAAAAGGACTGAAATAGCAGGCGCCAATGCCCACTCCTTTCAGTTTCTTCATTAATTATCTTCTTTACGTGTTATTTTGGAAATAGGCGTTAATTCCAGTTTTCGGAATTCTACTTCTGAGCCTTCAGCCTGTACTGCTATTTGTCCTTTGCTGGTAGTACAATCATATCCGTAATTTACCAGGTCATCATTTACCCACACTTTTATTTCTTCGCCGACACATTCAATGGTCATAGTGTTCCATTCGCCTACAGGGTTTTCAGAACCTTCGGTTAGATTCTTAATCCTGCGGTTTTTTCCTTCCGTGATTCCCCATTCTTCTTTGGGGCCACGGCGTTCTTCCATATTTGGTACGGTGATATCTTCTACAATACACCAGAAATCGCCTGCATTTTCATGCATCATTTGCACTTCAAGCGATTTGGGAAACATGTCGTATAAAGCTCTTGGGGTAGATGCATGAACAAGAATACCGCAGTTGCCCGGTTCACCCGCAAAACGGTATTCTGCTACCAAACGGTAATTTTGATAAACCGAATCCGTAATCAGATGTCCGGGGGGTGTGCCAAGGCTTACCAGCATACCATCGCGCACAATAAATGGATTGATGGTATCGGGATTATTGTCCATGGCAGGAACATCCACATGCCATCCCGTAAGATCTTTACCATTAAATAAACTCGTAGTTTCATTTCCGTTGTAATTGCATGAAACAATTGCAAAAAGAATGATAAGAATAAACAGATTGATTTTCATAATTCTTTAATTTAGTATTAATATGTTGTTTTTCAACAATCAGCCCTTATATTATTTTTCTACTTATCTTGTAAAAGAGCTGTTTGCAAATGTTAAGTTAAGTTATTTCATCCAATTTCTGTATGAAATAATTCAAAAAATAAAAAATATCATTGAGATTTCATTTCTATGAAAATGTTTCTTCTGGTTAACTGTTTTTATCATCCGGAATACCTGAAACTATTAAGTTCGATTTATATACATTTTTAAGCCGTGAACTTCTTCAAAAGGCCAGTTATTGACCTGGTATACTATAAGTTGTCATTCTATACGCGCAATATAGAATTTTTAAATAACAAAAGTAGTATTAAAAAGTATCTGCACCTGTAAATTTTTTTGCAGCAGTGACATTCAGGAAATATTTATGCTTTTACTTAATGTATATTCCCTTCCGGTTTTATAGGCCAGCACGTTCAATTCAACAATCTTTTGGCCTTTAGCCTTAAAAATGGTTTCAATGCCTTTTATGATTATGTTATCATGAATGGCAATAAACGGTGAAGCAGCTCCCAGCATTACCATATTGGAAGCTTTGGGATTACCGGTTTCCCTGGCTATTTGATCGGCATCAATCCTGACGATGTTGACTTCCTTTGCAATTTCTTCGAAGGTGTCTTGCAGTTGCGGATAATTTGTAATGTTTTTGAATTCAGCAGTATTAGTTACCAGGCTTCCTTTAGGAGAAAGATAAGGCAAATAACGCAGCGATTCCATAGGCTCGACTGAAAGGATAATGTCGGCATTTTGTAAAGGAATTAAATCAGACCATATGGGATGGTCGGCAATACGCAGATGTGAAACTACAGCACCCCCGCGCTGGCTCATGCCGTGTGTTTCGGCCTGTTTCAGGTAATAATTTTCATTAAGAGCTGCTGCCCCCAGTGAAGCAGCAATTGAAAGAATTCCTTGTCCGCCTACACCTGCCAGAATAATATCGGTTTTCATTTTAGTTCTGTATTATTGCTTTATTTAATTTCTTTGTTTTTGTTATCCGCTGTACACATTCCCTTCGTCCAATGATGACTGAAACACCTTCATATTCCATTTCCTCCCTGATAATTTGCACAATTTCATTGTGGTTCTTTTTTAAAGGGACAAACAAACGGATATGTCC
>JBEPWX010000363.1:0-4296 GCA_041642235.1 Mariniphaga sp. | reverse complement strand
ACTTGTGCCACTCAGATTCGGCAGTGTGTTGAGCAGGAAAATCCGGGTAGATTTTTGTCGCTCAATACTGAGAATTTCGATGATGTAGTGCGTGTTTCAGGAGAAGAGCTGATTGAACAGATTTCTTCCTGTTATAATAAATATGGTTTATTTGAAACAACCATTGTAACCCGTTCAAATAAAAGAGCCAATTTGTATAATAAAGGCATCAGAGGAGCTATCCTTTATCGGGAGAATGAAATTGAACGTGGTGATTTACTCATGGTGGTGAAAAATAATTATTTCTGGAGTGATGAAAGTACCGGTATGGAATTTATTGCCAATGGTGAAATGGCTGAGGTCCTTTCTATTTATGGTTATGAGGAACTTTATGGTTTCAGGTTTGCCGATGTCTGCCTTAAATTTGTTGATTACAACAATGTGGAAATCGACTGCAAAATTTTTTTGGATACACTTGCCATCGAAACTGCTTCCTTTTCTCAGGAACAAAATAAACAGCTTTTTAATTCAGTTGCAGAAGATTATACTGATATCGGCAACAAGAAAGAACGCTGGAAAAAGATCAGGGAGAATCCATATTTTAATGCTTTACAGGTGAAATATGCATATGCTTTAACATGTCATAAAGCCCAGGGTGGACAGTGGAAAGCAGTATTTGTCGATCATGGCTATTTAATAGAAGAGATGCTCGATCAGGATTATTACCGTTGGTTATATACTGCGTTTACACGTCCGGTAGAAAAACTATTTCTGGTAAATTTTAATAAGAATTTCTTTATGACTGAAGAAAGTGGGTAACGCTAATGCTTCAGGTCAACCGGATATTTTTTCCCTTCTACAGCTACATCGGTATTTGGAAAAATCGCTTTGGCTTCATTTATCAATTGCAACTCATCGTCGTATCGTGATGAAAAATGACCAATAATTAATTTGTCAACTTCAGCCATTTTTGCAATGGTTGCAGCATCTTTTGCAGTTGAATGGTAAGTTTTTTTGGCCCAGTCACGGAGATCTTCTGCAAAGGTAGCTTCATGGTAAAGTAAATCAACGCCTTTTATAAATTCAGCCAATGGCGGATGAAATGCAGTATCGGCACAATAGGCATAAGAGCGTGGCATAGGGGGAGGAATGGTAAGTTCCTGGTTGGGAATGGTATGCCCTTCATAAGTTGTGAAATCCGCCCCTTGTTTTATCTTCTTTATTTGTTCAATGGATATTTGATACCTGGTGATGCATTCTTTCTTTATATTGGCTTCTTTTTGTTTCTCCCGAAATAAAAAACCGCTGCAGTTGATACTGTGTTTGACCGGAAATGAATAAACTTCTATTTTCTTGTCTTCATAAATCCTTTCTGGTTTCTTGAAGTTTAATGGATGAAATATAACTTCGAACTGCATATCACCTTTTAAAAAATCAAGTTGGGGTTGAATTACATCCTTTAGTTGAGACGGCGAATAAATATGAATATCATTTGTTAGCCCCATTAGGTTAAAGGTTGAGATAAGGCCAATCAATCCATAAAAATGATCTCCGTGCAGATGTGATATGAATACGTGATTTATTTTTCCAAATCCAATTTTTTGTCTTCGGAGTTGAATTTGGGTTCCCTCTCCGCAATCGATTAAAAAATACCGCTCAAGTGCATTAAGCACCTGAGCGGTAGGAAATTTTTTGGAAGTTGGTATTGCTGAACTACTTCCTAATATGGTCAATTCGAAAGTCATTCCATTTACAGTTCCTTTTTTCTGTACAACAAGTCTTCAGCTTCTTCCACAGTTTTGGTAATTAAAAGAACGGTGTGAAGCATGGAAATTCTAATCAAATACTCTACATCGGGTTGTAGTCCGCAGAGGATAAATGTTCCGATATTATCCTCGCACAGTCGGTTTCCAACAAGGATGGCACGTAACCCCGAAGAGTCGCAATAAGTGCAATTACTCATATCGAGTACGATGTTACTTTCACCGTTGTTGGTTAGCCTTACAAATTCCGTTTTTAAATCCGGTGCATTGTTTGCATCTAATTTGTCAGTATCTACATTTACGAGAGTAAACTCTTCCTTCTTTACAATTTCATTTGACATGCCTACAATTTACGAAAATCCGGTTATTAAAAACACCATTTTTGGATTATTTTTTCTTATCCTCTTTCTTCTCATCTTTTTCCATTTGATGTTTTAAGGCAGCCAAATCGGAAATATCACCAAGAGTAGTTTTTTCGATATTTTCGTTCACTGATTTAACAGCTTTTTTCGATGAACGGCTTTGTGCTTTGCGTTTTGATGAGTCTTCAGCACGTTTTTCATCTTCAAACACTCTTGAATGGGAGACGATAATCCGTTTAGCGGATTTATTGAATTCAATCACTTTGAAATCCAGTTTTTCATCCTGTTTTGCCTGTGTACCATCTTCTTTTACAAGATGCCGTGGTGTTGCAAAACCTTCAACTCCGTATGGAAGGGCCACAACCGCACCTTTGTCCATCAGGTCAACAACGGTTCCTTCATGTATGGAATCGGTAGTGAAAATGGTTTCAAATACATCCCATGGGTTTTCTTCCAATTGTTTGTGACCAAGACTCAAACGACGGTTTTCAGAATCAATATCCAGAACTACTACTTCAATTTCATCTCCAATTGAAGTAAATTCCGACGGATGTTTGATTTTTTTGGTCCAGCTTAAATCAGAAATGTGGATTAAACCATCAACGCCTTCGGTAATTTCAACAAAAACGCCAAAATTAGTAAAGTTGCGTACTATTGAGGTATGTTTTGTTCCAACTCCATAATTTGCTTCAATTTTTTCCCAGGGATCTTCTTTCAGCTGCTTCATTCCCAGCGACATTTTCCGTTCTTCACGATCAAGAGTAAGTATAACAGCTTCAACTTCCTGGCCTACTTTCAGGAAATCCTGGGCACTGCGAAGATGCTGGCTCCACGACATTTCTGAAACATGAATAAGACCTTCAACTCCAGGGGCAATTTCCACAAATGCACCATAGTCGGCAAGTACAACCACTTTCCCTTTTACTTTATCACCAACTTTAAGATTTTCATCCAGCTTATCCCAAGGATGCGGTGTAAGCTGTTTTAATCCAAGTGCAATTCGTTTTTTATCGTCATCGAAATCAAGAATTACCACATTTAGTTTCTGGTCAAGTTCCACAATTTCGGTAGGATGTGAAATACGGCCCCACGAAAGGTCAGTGATGTGAATAAGTCCGTCTACTCCACCAAGATCCATGAATACACCGTAAGAAGTAATGTTTTTAACAGTTCCTTCCAATACCTGGCCTTTTTCCAGTTTGGCAATAATTTCTTTTTTCTGCTGTTCAAGTTCAGCTTCAATAAGTGCTTTGTGTGAAACTACAACATTCCGGTATTCGTGGTTAATTTTCACCACTTTGAATTCCATTGTTTTACCCACAAATACATCGTAATCGCGAATTGGCTTAACATCAATTTGTGAACCTGGAAGGAATGCTTCGATGCCAAATACATCTACAATCATACCTCCTTTTGTACGGCACTTTATGTACCCTTTAATAATTTCATTCTTTTCAAGGGCTTCATTTACACGATCCCACGAACGTGTTGCACGCGCTTTTTTATGAGAAAGAATCATTTGCCCTTTTTTGTCTTCAAGACTCTCGATGTAAACTTCTACTTTATCACCAACTTTCAGTTCAGGATTATAGCGGAATTCATTCAAGCTTACAATACCGTCTGATTTGTAGCCGATGTCAACTACAACTTCACGCTTGTTTAATGCGATAACCGTACCATCAAGTACTTCTTTTTCGGTAACAGTGTTTAAGGTATTGTCATACATTTGCTCAAGATCTTCCCTTTGCGATTGGGAATAAGTATCAATACCTGATTCCAGACTGCTCCAGTCAAATTCATCGTTTTCTTCCTCTGCTTCTGTTTCTGCAGGTGTTTCTTCAAATTTTTCGGCTGTAGGTTCTGATTTTTCTTCAGTTTCTGTTTCTTCTGTTTTCTCAGTGTTTTCAAGAGGCACTTCAACAGATTGCTCAATTTCAGCTTTTTCTTTTTTTGCTTCAGCAATCTCTTCATCCTCTTCTTCTTTGCTGTGCAATTCTGTAGGATTTTTGCTTATTTCGGGGGAAGCTCCATCCTGAACGGGATTTTCAGATACATTCTGTTCTTCCTGTTCCATTTTTTCATTTTTCTTTTCTACCATCTAATTTTTAATCAATTAATAAGTTAGACATTATAATTATTCTTTATTCGCGCGCAAAAGTATAACTTAATTCACTTACATCAAAGGTTTTCTG
>JBEPWX010000362.1:0-4314 GCA_041642235.1 Mariniphaga sp. | reverse complement strand
ATCCATTCCTGTATCCGAAATTGTTCCGGGGGATATCGTAGAGCTGGAAGCCGGCGACAGGGTGCCTGCCGATATGCGCCTGATGCAGCAAAAGAATCTGTCGGTGGAGGAGGCTGCTCTTACAGGCGAATCGGTGCCGTCACAAAAATCGACAGAAGCTGTTGATGCCGACGCTTCCCTGGGCGATCGGAATAGTATGGTTTATAGTGGTACACTGGTCGTATCGGGAACCGGTACAGCTGTGGTAACAGGTCCCGGAATGAATACAGAATTGGGAAAATATCAGGAATGCTCGGAGAAACAACTGATCTTGAAACTCCCCTGACAAAAAAACTGGCCGTTGTTGGTAAGTACCTGACTGTGGGTATAATTATTATCACCTTGATAATAATGGTCATAGGAACCATTCGTGCCACCGGGCAGGGGATCGATATTTATGCTGCCTTAAAAGACAGCTTAATATTTGCCATTGCCCTGGCTGTAGGAGCAATTCCTGAAGGATTGCCCGCTGTGGTTACCATTGCACTTGCAATTGGTGTACAACGTATGGCCCGCAGGAAAGCTATCATCCGAAAGCTCCCTGCAGTGGAAACACTTGGTAGTACCACAGTAATTTGTTCCGATAAAACCGGAACCTTAACCCGCAACGAAATGACGGTAAAAGAACTTTGGACCAACAGGTATGACCTGCAGGTTACGGGTGTAGGCTACAATTCTGATGGGATCTTTAAACGGAAGGATGAAGAAATGAATGATCTCCCGGAGGATGTCACGGTATTGCTTCGAAATGCTGTTCTTTGCAATGACTCCAGTATACGTCAGGAAGGAGATAACTTTTCGACAACGGGTGACCCTACTGAAGTAGCTTTAGTTGTGGCAGCTGCTAAAGCTGGCATGGATGTGGATGGGCTGAGAAAAAAGAATAATCGTGAAGATGTAATTCCTTTTGATTCAGAACAGAAATATATGGCGACCCTGCACAGCATTGGTAATGAACGAAATATTCTAATAAAGGGAGCTCCTGAAGTAATTCTTAGCCGTTGCACTACAAAAACAGGAGGACAACAATTAAACACTGATGAGGTATTTGCACAAATTGAGCAACTTGGAGGCAAGGGAATGCGTGTACTTGCAGTGGCACAAAAAAAATGGGCAAAATCTGACAATGCGGATTTAACCAAGGATGATGTACAGGGGGGATTTGAATTTTCAGGTTTGCTGGGAATGATTGACCCTCCCCGTGCCGAGGCCATAGATGCCATAAAAAAATGCCATAATGCAGGAATCGTAGTTAAAATGATTACAGGTGACCATGGCACTACTGCCCGTTCTATTGGAATAGATTTAGGGTTATCGGAAAAAGGAGAAACGGTAACCGGCAACGAGCTTGCAAAAATGGATGACCAATCACTCGACGATGTGGTTAAAACTACCCATATCTTTGCCCGGGTGGCACCGGAACATAAGTTGCGCCTGGTAAAGGCGCTGCAGCACGATAACCAGATTGTTGCCATGACAGGTGACGGGGTGAACGATGCTCCTTCCCTTAAACAGGCAAATATAGGTGTGGCAATGGGCATAACCGGCACTTCGGTTTCAAAGGAATCGGCTGATATCGTACTGGCCGACGATAACTTTGCAAGCATCAGCGCTGCCGTTGAAGAAGGCCGCAGGGTGTACGATAACCTGCTGAAATCGCTGGCTTTTCTACTGCCCACCAATCTGGGTCTGGCTTTTATCCTGATTTATGGCATCATGTTCTTTCCATTTAATCCGGTAACCAACGAACTTTTACTGCCTATGCTTCCTACCCAATTACTGTGGATCAACCTGGTTGCTGCTGTTGCACTGGCTCTGCCGTTGGCTTTTGAGGTAAAGGAACCCAATGTAATGAACCGCCCTCCCCGAAAACCTGATGAGCCCCTATTTAATAAATTTGTTACTTTTCGCGTATTTTTTGTCTCTCTTTTAATGACTGCCGGAACCATCATTCTATTTAATTTACAATATTCTGCAGGTTTATCGGAAGGATTGGAAGCCCCTGAATCCCAGGCAAAGGCACAGACAATTTCGGTTACCTTTGTTATCATGTTCCAGATATTTTACATGCTGAACTGCCGTTCGTTAAAAGATTCACTTCAAAAGATAGGCTGGTTCAGCAATCCTGTTGTTTACCTCGGAATAGGTTCTGTATTGGTGTTACAGGCAATATTTATTTATGCTCCTTTTATGCAAAGCATATTTGGAACCAGGCCGCTTGAACTTATTGATATTGCATGGGCAACGGGATTTGGATTTGCAGTATTTCCCATAATAGGCATTGAAAAATGGATCCATTCTCTGTTGACAAAACAGAAATAGTTTTACAGGCTTTTGGGATTGGTGATAACAACTTCTTTTACACATGCCCCTGGTGAAAGTGATAGCAGCCATTTTATTGTTTCGAAAAGATCGTGAGGCTGTATCATCTCCTCAGGCTCAAGAGTTGTTCCTGCCTGACGAGCCATACCTGTATTTACCCATGCTGGGCATAAAGCTGTTACATTTATCCCTTGCGGAGTGAGTTCCCGGTATAGCGATTCATTCAATCCAACAAGGCCGAATTTTGTAGCGCAGTATCCACCGCTACCGGCAAAGCCAACCTTTCCTGAACGGGAAGCTATATTAAAAATGTACCCTGACTTCTGCTGTTTCATTACCGGCACCACAAGCTGTATTAGCATGAGCTGCGCTGTAAGATTTGTTTCCAGCATTGATTTAAAATTTTCCATAGATAATTCCAGTGAACCTCCGAAATGAATCCCTGCATTATTAACCAGCACATCAACTCCTTTAAATTCATTAAGAACCTGGGAAACCATTTTCCCCACCTCATTCTGGTTCGTAATGTCAAGTGGAAAAACTACAGGTTCAAGACCTCCTTTATCTGTTATTTCATTTGATACTTTTTTCAGATCGAAGTTGTTACGTGCAGTAAGCACCAATTGATAATCCAATCCGGCCAGGCCTGTGGCAATGGCTTTCCCAATTCCACGTGATGCACCCGTAACCAGTGCAATATTGCTTTTCTTAAGACTCATTTTTTATCACTTTATTTATTTGGAATGAGTATTTTTTAATGAACTTTTATTTTTACAAAGTGTTTTCAAATCAAGGAATGTAACGAATGTAGTGAAAATTAAATTTTTACGCGAACATCAATACAATTTTACAACGATATATTTCAAAGTTTCAGTTACCGCGAACCAAAGTTAAAACAGTTAATAAAAATAATATGAGTGAAAAATTAAAAACAGCTGTAATATATTACAGTTCAACAGGAAATAATTATCAGCTGGCTCAATGGGCCGCTGAGAGTGCTAAAAATGAAGGCTCTGAAGTAAGAATCCGCAAGGCAAAAGAACTTGCACCCGAATGGGTTATTGAACAAAATCCGGCGTGGAAGAAAAATGCTGATGCAACTAAAGATGTTGAAGAAGTTACACTTGATGATCTCGATTGGGCAGATGTAATTATTTTTAGTATTCCAACCCGGTATGGTAATGTACCTTCCCAGATGAAACAATTTATGGATTCTACCGGTCCGCTCTGGCAAAAAGGTAAACTTACCAATAAAGTGGTGACTGCAATGACCAGTGCTATGAACACTCATGGAGGGCAGGAAACGACCATACTTTCTCTTTACACTACCATGTACCACTGGGGAGCCATTGTTGTTACACCCGGGTACACCGATCCACTGCTGTATGCTTCAGGTGGAAACCCTTATGGATTAAGTGTTTCAGTAGATGGTGAAGGAAATATGAAGGAAGACCGGGATACCGTTAAAAAGGCTGTCTTTTACCAGGCAAAACGGGCAATAAGTGTCGGTCGACTCATTGCAGGTAAAAGCAATTCCTGAAAAAAATATTAATTGCCACTCCTTAAGTGGCTCCCATTTATTAAATAACAGGTTGACTATTACATGTCAACCTGTTTTGTTTTAAACCTAATGATGCAGGATAAACTTAAAAACAGATATGTTGTTATTGTTTTTATACATAATTAGTTAGATTTAAAATAAGTATGAATAATACATTACTCCAATTGTTGATTTTTAAAACTCTCATGCAAATTACATATGATGTCTTTTAAAACAAATAATTTTAATCAAGTGAAAAAAATAGTAATTCTATTAATAAATACAATCCTTTCATCTGGATTATCAGCCCAGGGTTTTGCCTTAAAACAATTGGAAAATTCCCCACGGCACCAGGAATGGGTAAATGTACAGGTAAATGGCAGGGAGGTTTCCTGCTTTGTGGTTTATCCGGA
>JBEPWX010000361.1:0-4314 GCA_041642235.1 Mariniphaga sp. | reverse complement strand
GAATAACGGTAGTTCACCAGGAATGAACCATTGTAATTTTTAAACAGCGGGCCTTCTGCAGCAAAATCAAGTCCCAGGAGGCTTGCCTGGGCAGTAAATTCATGTTTGAGGTTGTTTCCTTTTCTAAGGTGGATGTCAAATATACCTGCAAGGGCATTTCCATAGCCTGCTGCAAAAGCACCGGATAAGAACCTGGAATCAGCAAGCAGCTGAAGGTTTAAAATAGCAACTCCGCCACCAGTTAATGAAGGTTTATCGGTAAAGGTTCCGGCATTAATAAGATGATTTGGATTCACTACATCGGCTCCCTCAATTTTCCAGAGAATGCCATTTGGATTGTTTCCTCTTACTACCAGGTGGTTCGCCTGATCGTTAACTGCCATTATTCCAGGTGCTGCAGTAACCACCCGTGCCGGATCGAAAAAAGTGGCAGCATATCGCCGTGCCTTCTCCACAGTAATAATTTTGCTGCTCAGATAATTTACCTCTGCCGGATCATATCCTGCCTGCCGGTCAGCCAGCACTGTAACTTCTGAGAGCGGACTTACTTTTTTGGTAAGGCCTGTTTCCAGCACCAGTTCCTTCCCGGAATTCAGCAGAACGTTATGAATAATATGTTCATGATATCCAATATAGGAAACCTTAATGTTATACCGGCCGGCCTTAACATTTACCAGTTTAAAAATTCCTGAATCACCGGTAAACGTGCCAATTAACGGTATAGTACCGGGTAAAGTAACGGAAGCACCTTCGAGTGGTACAAAAGTATTTTTGTCAAATACCCTGCCTCTGATAGTTTGAACAGGTTGGGCACCAGATGCAAATCCGAAAAAGGTTTGCAGAAAAAAAATTAGGATGAGCCTTTTAATAAGTTCATTCATGGGAAAACATTTAACAGATACTCTGATGATTTACTGATGAAACATAAGAATTCGTTTCTTAACTATCACGTTCAAATAATAAAAATTTTACGCACCTCTATCACACCTTAAGGTTTAACTAGTTAACCCAGTAGAAACCCCTAATCTTTTCATTTATTTCCAAATTTAAATTTTCTTTGTATTAGCTTCTGATCAACTTTGGGATATATATGATTAGCAGCGAACATATTTCAAAGTTGAATAGAATCTTAAACCAGTTTTGGTGCGGATTAAATAGTCTGAAGTGTAAGTGAGTGTAATTCAAATTTGGCTGATTTTTTTTATCCTTTCTCTTTGAGCATAGCAAAAATTCCATAAACGCTTCCAAATAATCCGCCAATGGCGCTTCCTGTAATAAAACCAAAAAAGGCAGCAGCACCTGTTCCTGAGGCAGAAATCTGTCCCAGGCCCTCAATTGGAATAATCCCTTTGGCCATCATATATGCAAGTGCCCCTAAAATGATGCCTCCTATTACTGCTCCTAGAATTGCATTGCGAAGAATGGAAGGATGGTAAAACAGGTTTTCCTGGGGATCCTTATCTGTTTTTTTTATAAGTCTGTCAGCATCTGGCTTTTTCATAATCAATGTGTTTTAGTGTCATATTAATCTTCATTTTCCTGCAGATCGGGTGCTTCAGGTAAATAAGCAGTGGTATCTGGTGGAATGTCAAACGGTGATAGCAGTCGGTCGATGGTCTGCTGTGTTTTTATACTTACGACTGAAGTATCCCCTATTATCCAGGCAAAGTTCAGAATGGTTTCCGGGGCACCTGTTTTAAAGGGTTTAACCATTTTAAGGTAATCTTTTGTAGCCTTTGGAACGCTGTCTTTTTCAACCAGCAGAATTGGGCCATGTTTTCCCATATGCCCCAGCACTGCTGCCGGTATCAGGTATAAAATTTCACCGGAAGCGGCAATTATGAAATTATGCCCTGCCTGTGCAATTCCCCATCCAAAACTCCGGGGTTTCCAGCCCCACCACCAGCCCCAGTTTCTGCCAAAATCCTTGTACCCGGCATTTACAGTATTACTGGCATAAATATCCGGACCGGCGACTCTTCGCACCAGGCCAAATTGAGAAAGTTCTATTGCCACTTTATCCGAAATAACATCACTGCCACCGGTCAGATACATAAATGCACTGTGTTTTCCGTACCTCCGTTTAAGGATATCTATAGTTGCTTTTGGAACAGAATCTTTATATACCCAGGCAAATCCTCTTCCCATATGGGCATTCCATCCCATTGCCCCTATACCATTAAGCATCCCCTGTGGATGATCGATTGCCGAAATTACAACCTCATCGGGATGGTTGGATTTAAGTGCAGCCTGCCAGCGGTCCAATACTGAGGCCAGAACAACGGGATTGTCTTCATTAAAACTTCTGACCTTGTAACGGAGTATTTCTTTTATTTTTTTTATCTCCGTATCAGGAACATTAACAGCATATACATCGGTACGTCCATCCTGCAGTACACCGTCAGGTTTCAACCGCTTCATTTCACGAAGGGTTTGTTCAGAAAGCTGGTTGTTTTCTGTTAAAAAAAGCATAGGAGCATTAACAGGCATATGGGTAATACGATGCATTGCCGTATAAGCAATTTGTTCATCTTGCGGAACCAGGATAATAGCACCTGCTGCATTGTCTTCTCTTGTTGCGGGATAAACAGTCTGGGTTAATAAAATGGCCTGTTCTTCAATGTTTCTTCCAGGTATCCGGGTGGTATAGGCAGTAACTGTGGCTTCCTTCTGCAGAGCATGATTGCCGGCACCAGGCCCCCCTTCCGTTTTACCACATGCTGCCACAAAGAAGGAAAGTACAATTATATAAAAACATTGTTTCATACGTTACCAGGTTTTAAATGTTTTCTGATTAATATCCAGTTCAGGGGCCATGCAACAAGAAATCCGATAAACGAAGCAAGCCACATGCTGCCGAACCATAATACATCATCTTCTGCCGGCATCATAGGAAATTTTCGCATAAGCAGCAACCATGCACTTGTCATCATGCCCAGGCTTACTGCCAACATGCTAACTGCAGCAGTGATGAATGCCATTTTTGATGCTTGTTTATCCGACATGCCGGGCATCATCATTTTTTTCATCGGATATTGAATAAACCGCCAGGCCAGCAAAACAGGAATAAAATACATGGCAATCATCATTATTGTCATTCCGGCACCTAGCCAGAAGAAAGGTCCTTCAATCCATTCACCATAGGCCAATGGAAAACCAAACCAGACGAACAGAAATCCAACGGCAATCATCATCGTGGCACCGTATCCAAAACTCATAATAGTGGCAGCTGCACTTTGCTGGTTGTGTGTCCGAATCCACCGCCATTTTCCTTTTTCTGTTTTTAAAGTAGGCCTGCGATAGGCATTGATATATAAAACAGGCCCTAATACCGGAAGCAGCAATGAGCCTAGGACCCAGCCAACTTTTACCGGCATTTGGACCATAGGTAGTGTATACAGCGAATGAATCCAGACAAAAATGGCTGAAGCAATACCCCAAAGTACAAGTATTAACAATAAGGCTTCTGAATCTCCAAGAGCAACCGGACCTTTGCTTGCATATTCTGCCTTTTCAACAGCAAAATCAAGCCTGGCCTGCGCAGCGTAACTAATTCGGTTCGATACAATCCAGAAGTGCCTGAAAGGGCCTTCAGAGGGTGTCACAAACCAATCGGCCCTTTGTGAAAAAGCATAATTGTCCAGTGCCCCCGAAATTCCTCCGTCATTATCAGCATACAACAGGGTGGCATTATTACTTCTGGCAAACGGCATGGCAGCCAGTCCCTGAAGGACATCATCGGGAATGGTAACTACAAAATGGAAGTACCCATTCTCCCTGTCGGCATTTCTTCCCCATCCGAATTCTGTTTCCTCATCTCTGTATTTTGCCAGCTCTATGGCTAAATGTTGTGGAGATCCTGCTGTTATTCGTTTTGCCTGTTCAAGCTGGTTTTCCGTTTCACCGGGTAAAAGTTCTTTCGGACCGATGATATATGCCGGTAAATCTTTATGTTCATTATTGCCTGTAAATTCTCCATTTCTGTAAAATAGAACAGGTGACCCATAAAAATAGGCATAAAATAATGCAGGAGCTGCCCATTTTAACTCCTCAATACCACCTCCAGGAACAATTATAATATGTTTCGATTGTGGATTTAACTTTTGGGATTTTAGGAAAAATTCCTGCCAGTTTACCTTCGAGAGTGCCATCGTGTCTGTTTTGACATCCTCATATGGAATAGCTGTTTGAAGGTAAGAATGCAAATCAGCAGCACCTTCATTCACCAATCTTGTGACATTTTTTGTGTGGGCAAACAACCGGCCCTCATCTGCCCCTTCTTTAATCATGGGTGCCACTTCCAGGCTTTCCTTG
>JBEPWX010000360.1:0-4333 GCA_041642235.1 Mariniphaga sp. | reverse complement strand
GCAGGAAATTCATCTACGTGGCGAAAGTTTCGTACTCTGAAACCTGTCAGCGTCGTGAGACCTGACAGCGTTTCATTGCAGCAGATGGGGATTGATGGAAACCTGTCAGCGTCGTGAGACCTGACAGCCTTTCATTACTGCAGATGGGGATTGATGGGAAAGAGCGAGTCATTATTGATCCTTAATGTGAATTGCTAACAGGCTTTCTACCCTATGCTTTCTGACCAGTGTTCTTTTTTGCATTTCTAAAATATTATCTATCTTCAACACTGAATTAACAAAACTAAATTTAACCAGACTATGACAACATCATCCGGTTCTGCAAGGCGGCAGATGGAATTAGGCCAGTACAAACATGAAATCAGCAAATTATTGAAGAAAACAACTCTTGATTACCCGTTTTATGATAAAACAAACGAACAACTGGTAGCTGATGCCATAGAAAGAGCAAGAACACAAACTGAATTTGCAATCTTAAAAGTTGGTAGTATAGATAGTACATATGTACCGCTGCATGGAGAGCAACATTTAAAAACCACATTAGCATTAAATGCCTTGAATAGTGAAAGGAATCCGGGAAAGATTAAATTATCCTCCTTTATGTATCCATGTATTTTGCCAGGTGTGTTAAAAGAAATATACAGCACAATAAACAACAAAAGGATAGCAAGCTATAAGGGTCTTTATTCAAAACTTGAGGAATTAAAATATTCTGTTGTTCTGGTGACAACGAGCTGGCAGGCACTTAACAATTTTGCCACTTACAGTGAATGCATCAATATTGTTCCGCTACCTGAAGGATACGATAAAGGGGAAATTATCCGGAAAGAATTTACAGAAGCACGCCGGGAACTGTTAAATGAACTGCTGGTTACACCGGCTAAACATTTTGAGTGTGGAGTGCTGAATCAAAACCTTGTACTTGAAGCATTACGGGAATACGAACCGGAAATCAGAAGAAGGCTAAATTTGCTTCCGAATTAGAGATATTTAGTACTTCATCTCTATTTTTTAATTCCACTCGTGCAGGACAACAAAACCAGGATATTATATTGAATTCTTCCTGTTTCTGAATATTAAAGGTTTGAAGATTTAATACTCTGTGCGCAGTATACTGTGCCAATGAGATTAAGAAAACAGGATTATTTATAGAATCAAAATAAAAAATACAGCATGTCAAATCATTTCAACTTATTCGAGATACTGTTCAAGGATGACAAAGAATTATCCCATTCGGCCGCAGTTAAATTTTTACTGGAAGAAAATGATGGTTTTTATTTCACTCTTTTGCAATGCAATAAACCATTAAATCCTGTTGTGATATTGGAATATAAGCTTAATAAGTACAACCGTGCTGATATTTTAATAATCGGAGAAGATAAGGTAATCATCATTGAAAATAAGTTTAAATGTTTGCCTTACAAAACACAACTTGAAGAGTATTCCCATGAACTGAATCAAAAATTCCCGGGTAAAAAGACAGAAAAATATCTTCTGTATTTTCATAAAAGCGATGATTTTGATATTCCGGAAGACTGGAAACAGATTACTTATTATGAACTGAAAAGTGCCCTCGAAAATTATGTTCCAACGATTACTGCCCCTGATAAAAAGATGTTTCTGCAACATTACCTGGAATCATTAAAGAACTACACCGAAAAGTACCTGGTCATTAAGGAGGGCAACAACCTGGAGCCGTTTTTTAAAGGGGAAGAAGGAAATTATGGTTTTTGGTTAAACCTGATTTTCCATGAGCTGAAATCAATCATCTGCAAAAAGAGGGATTATCGTGTATTTGTTGGAAGCGGGAACACCTATGTGCCGTTTATCAATGTTCATCATCCGGACTGGACCTATGAAAAAAGAGATAATGTTGAAGCTGTAATCCAGTTAAACGGACAGAAACTGAAATATTATATGCACCTGGACAGGATACACAATCAACAAGAGCGGATTAAACGGGTAGAGAAAGAGATTTGCTGTTTACAAGATGCAGGTTTTGAAGTTACACCTTCAGGAGAGTTTAAAAAGTTAACCGGAAAAGCGTTTAAAACGTGTTTTGTTTACCAGGAAAATCTTCTGGACAGAATAAAGTCAAAAAATGAAGAAGTAACTATCGAAGCCATTTTTTGGGCAATCGAAGATTTGATTAAACGGATTCCTGCAGTGGAAGATAATATACCGGAAACCATTAATATCTCAGCAGCAGACATCTGACTGCTGCATCGAAAACTTTGAATTTACGCTCTTTTACCCTTGCGTATATATAGCTGAGCAAACAGAGCCGTTTTACGTATAATGTTTTAATATTGAATCAAGTTACATAAATGTAACTTACAAAATTGTAACATAAACAGGTAACAAAGGATGGCGGGCAGGCGAACCGCTGATTATTGGTTTTTTTTTTACCACAAAAGCACAGAAGCACGAAAGAGATTGAAGGAGATTGGTGGGGATTGATTATGATTTATTGTGATTTCAGGATCTTTGTGATTGGATGAGTTTATTATTCAAAAACCACCCCGTCCCGCTGTCAGCGGGAGGAAATTCATTTTCGTGGCAACAATCGCATTAAAAACATAAATCGTGACAGGAAATCCATCTTTGTGGTGAAAGTTTCGTACTCTGAAACCTGTCAGCGTCGTGAGACCTGACAGCGTTTCATTGCTTTGGAAAAGTTAAAAGATTTGAGTCATGGAGCGTTTACACAATAAGCCGCATGCTCCACGCTCTTTGCCCTGTGCCCTGTGCTCTTTGCCCTGTGCTCTTTGCTCTTTGCCCTCTGCCCAAACCTCTGACCTAAAGTTCTCCCAGCGCCTCTTCCCAAAAGCGGATTACTTTAATGGTTTTATCCTTTATTTTTATTTCCTCCGAATTGTTGTAAGTGTATATAAATCCCACATCCATATTTTGCTCTTCCATGGCTTTGAGCAATGATTTTATTTCCCTTTCCCGGGTATCGGGGCTTTCCAGTGAAAAGCATGCCTGTATCAGCTTGTTTTCATGTGGTTCATTAATAAAAAAATCCACTTCCCTGTTGTTGCCCGTTTTGTAATAAAATATTTCAGGAAAATGCCGTTGCAGGTAATTGAAAAGCAGGTTTTCAAACAGGCGCGATTTATCGGGCGAAACCCTGTTCAGAAATATGAATGAATTATCGGCCAGGTATGTTTTTCGTTTCGATTCGCGTTGGACAAACGAGTTACGGAAAGGATATATATTGGTTGTGAGAAATGGTTCAGGTAGTATGTTAAAATAATCGGTTACAGTGGGCACACTGGTTTTATAAACCGAAATAATTTTATTGGCCAGGCTGGTAACCGAAAAATCTTTGGTAATGTTTTCGGCAATTTTGTTTACCACTAATTTCAGCAGGTAATCTTCTTTGCCGAATTTGGCTACCAGATCTTTGTAAAACAGCAGGTGGTAAATATTCTTTGCTACTGCCCGCTTATCACCGGTTTCTGTTTTAATCACCTCGGGGAAACCGCCATACAGCAAGTATTCATCGAAGAGGTTCAGTATTTTTGGTTGGTTTATAATAGTATCTTTGGGCTGCAGCTCAATATTTTTTAGTTTCAGGAACTCGGGAAACGAAAAAGGGTATATAGCAGTTTCCATGCTGCGTCCCTTCAAATAGGTGGCAATTTCGCGGCTAATAAGGAGAGCATTGCTGCCGGTCACAAATATTTTAAATCCTTTTACATGCAGCCGCTTCAGGTACAAATGCCAGTTTTTTAGGTTCTGAATTTCATCGAAAAACAACACCGGTTCCAAATGCGGGTACAGGGTTTTATACGAATCTATAATAACATCGTAATTTGTAAGCGCATTTAAGCCTACCAGCCTTTCATCTTCAAAATCGAGAAAAAGAACCCGTTCGTGATTAACCCTTTTGGCTAATTCATAAAGGGTATAGGTTTTCCCACAACGCCTGATACCGGTTAATACGGTAATATTTTCGGTAACAGGTATGTGATAAATCCGGGGAACCAGCTTTTTACCCGAAATCAGTTCCTGGTTTTCCAGTATTATCCTTTTTAGTATCTCTTCCATTATTTTTATTAAGTGGCACTTCGTAAATATACACTATTTTATAAAATGATGCTTAATAAAAATGACATTGTTTTGTTGCTTTTCCTTTTATAAAAACCGGAAGTCGGATGTCGGAAGTTGTCCTTCTCAAAATTTTTCAATTAAAAAATTTCTTATAGAAACATGCTCAATTCCCTTATAATTGCCGGAAGCGGTTTCATCCATACTTACTACCAGTTTTTTGCAGTTGTCGGGTATCGACAATAAGTTTCCAAATTCCCGTTCATGCGTTTTTTCA
>JBEPWX010000359.1:0-4338 GCA_041642235.1 Mariniphaga sp. | reverse complement strand
TAACTTTTAGCGACAGGATGCAACTTCATCTGGGAAGTAAAACAGTAGAATTACATTATTTTGGAATTGGACATACAACAGGTGATATCGTTGTTTATTTTCCTGAAGAAAAAGTGGCCTTTATTGGCGACCAGGTTTTTTTCGAAAGACCTCAACTCATCCATTCCTATAAAGGCGGCAATTCATTTGAGCATGTGAGAACCACTGAATTAATGCTGAACACGCTTGATGCTGTTCAATTTTGTAGTGGCCATTCTTCTGTAAAATCAAGAGCAGATGTCGAACAACACATTGAGGAAATGAAACAGCTTCAGCAGAAAATCATTGCATCAGTAAAGGAAGAAATGACTCTAACAGAAATTCAGGAAGAGTATGATCCTGAAAAACACCGTCTGGTAGAAACAATTTATAATGAACTAAAAAACCAGTAAGTAAAATTACCGTAATACCCATACTTATTATCATTATTTCCGGAATTGATAATTACGTTTTTCAATGCATCTAAAGCCTTATTTGATAATGATTCAATAGGAATCAATATCGATGTTAAGTATTTTATGCAAACTTTTTTTGATATAATAGGGATCCTCTTATTCCAATTTTTCAACAGACATTGTCCATACCTGGTCCATACCTGGTCCATGCAACCGATTGCAGGCAAACTTCCGGAACTGGAGAGATACTGGCCGAGGTATAGAGAGGAATTAAGATAAAACTGGAAAGATGATGTAAACAGGCATGTAGATTGCTTTTACATAAATACTAAAAACAACAAACGAAAAGGTTTTGTAAATTATACTTCAAACAGCCCTGAAAGATATCCATTCTTGTAATTTTTCAAACGATTACAATCGGTTAATTGATATTTCAGGCGATATTTATAAAGAGTTAAGAACCAAAAAACCAGAACAATAAATTACACTATTGGAACGATTTACACGAAATTAATTCAACACCCGATTTAAATCTATCGGTATAATCTAATAAATACAGGGAAATGATCACTGACACCCCCATAATAGCTTGAGCCTATGTATGTGCGCCAGGGAGACAATTTCCCATTCCGGTGAATATTTTCCATCCAGGGTTCACGGTATATAAATCCTTTGTTTTGCCTCACACACCATCCTTTTGAATCGAGCAGTGTTTGTGAAACAATTATATTATCGAGCATATTCCATTCTCCCCTGTAATTATAAGAACCCATTCCTGCATTAAAATCAGGAATCATCAGGTTTATTAACCTGCCTCCGTGTTTATCAGGAGAATGTGCATCAAGTACATTTTCCAAACTTTTATTGTTTGGTTCGTCATTCATATCACCCATAACTATAACATGAGCTTTGGGACTGACTAATTTTACTGAGTCAATTTTCTCCTTTAAAATTTCAGCAACAGCAACTCGTTTGGGTTCGGTTTCAGCAACTCCTCCAATGCGTGAAGGCCAATGGTTTACAAACACATGAAATTCTTCCCGATTGAGCGTAAAACCTTTTACATATAAAATATCACGTGTTTTAGAATCAGGAGAATTTTTGAAATGAACAGGTATAGCATGATGATGAAGCACCTTAAACTCATCCGGCCGGTAAATTAAAGCGCAATCGATACCCCGGATATCAGGACTTTCATGATGTACTATGGAATAACCACCATTTACCAGAAGTCGGGTCTGAACCAGGTCCATCACAACTCGTTTATTTTCCACTTCACTTAGCCCAACAATTTCAGGCAATTCAGTTTCATTTATTCCGCTAATTACCCGGGAAAGATCATGCAATTTTTTTTGATACCGCATTTCATCCCATTTGTTGCGGCCTTCAGGAGTAAACTCCCCATCGCGGATTCCTGGACTATTTATCGTATCAAACAAATTTTCAACATTATAAAATACCACTGTCAGATTTCTCCTGGGGGCTCGCTGAAAGGATGAGCAGGAAACTAGAAAAATAACTGTTAACAACCACCAAATAACAAAAAAATGAACAAGCTTAACAGGAATTTTCATTACTGATTTAAATTTCCTTCCCGATTGTTACCTCATAATAATTGGTTACCAGAGTAGACGTCATTCCTGCTGCACGTGCAGCCTGAATGCCTAATTCTCCATCTTCGAAAACATGGCAAACTTCCGGCATAACACCCATGCGAGCAGCACATTTTAAAAACGTTTCGGGATGTGGTTTCGGATGTTCAACATCTTCGCCAGAAACCATAATTTCAAAATAATCCTTCAGTTCCAGGATCTCCAGGGTCTTCCAGGCAAGTCGCTTGTATCCTCCGGTGCCCACGGCCATGGGTAATTTCCCATGGTACTCCTTTACAATTTCCACTATTGGAGCCACTGGTTTCATTTTATGCATTATTTTCTCATATTCTTTTTCTTTATATCGTCCTGTTTCTTCCGGATTCATTGTTGTACCAAATAATTCATTCAACTTTTTGATAGTTTCAATAGCCGGAATTCCTGCCAGAGTAGCAAAAAGCTCGGGAGTAAAATCAATGCCATAGCCTAATAAGACATTTTTATAGGCCAAAAAATGTACCGGCATAGTATCAGCAATAGTACCATCAAGATCGAAAATGAACGCTTTCACCTTGGGATTGATAAATATTTTCTTCACTTTATCTATTTTTGAAAATAAAGGTTCAAAATTAAAAATAAAAGCCCAATTGCTTCAATGCTTTTAAGATTAAGGAAAAATCACCACATTTGCTAAAATTCATGTTAAATGAATCAATATATGCTTTTATATACGCTTCCACAATGGTTTGTTTTTGCGGCCATAATCGCCTGTGTTTACGGATGGGTGGAAAAGAAAAAGATATTCCGTTTGCTGGGACCTGTACTTTTTTTCTTACTTGGTCTATTTGCCACCCTTACCCTCTGGGGAGATTTATTTCCTGCTTATGAATTTCTTACTCCTGAAGAAATAGTCCGGGAGGAAATGGAAAATGAATTAGATAAAGAAGTTCCCTTTCAGGTAATGCTTTTTCCTGCATATCTTTCATTTGTTCTTTCAGGATTACTAGCCATTCCTTCTTTTATCCTGGAATGGCGAAGCAGTAAAGGCAAAAACCTGCTGGTGATTCTTACCGCCTTAACAGGTTTGTTGGGATTTTTTATGATTGTTGGAGCTTTAAGGAGTCTATAACATTTTATATTAAACAATTAATTTCCCATGATACCCTATTTAGCTTCCAAATTTTATCTATGTTAAAAAAAATCTCATTCTATTAACTGAAGTTTAAGAGAATTCTAACTCTTTCAGTGCCTACAACATTTATTTTAATCCCAAGGACTTCTTTAACAAAATGTTTCTTTTTTGAATAGAATGTTTATAATTTCATCGATTTAAAGTCATTTTACGAACAATCGTCATTTTATTAAGTGTTATTTTTTATATTGCATCAAAATTTTTATAATCAGAAACAATTAGAAAAAATACAATTTATGAATCCACAGGCTGAAGAACTCAATCAGATTATCCGTCAAAAAAGTGCACAGGTGTATGAGCTATTATCGGAAAAAGGGAAAGCTATCTTTTTCCCAAAAAAAGGAATCCTGGGCCAAACTGCCGATGCCAAAGGCACACGTATAAATGCCACCATTGGCACAGCTGTTGAGGACGACGGTTCTCCTATGCGCCTGGAGAACCTTGCAGCACGAATTGACCTTGATCCATCACTTGCTTTTCCCTATGCTCCCAGTTTTGGAAGGCCCGATCTTCGATCCAAATGGAAGAGTATGTTGTATGAAAAAAACCCGTCGCTAGGTAAAACGGAAATTAGCCTGCCAGTAGTGACCAATGCGCTAACACATGGAATGAGCATGGTTGGATATCTGTTTGCAGATTTCGGAGATGAGATAATTGTACCTGATTTATTCTGGGGTAATTATAATTTAATTTTAGGAAATGCATACGGAGCCAGCCTGGTTAAATTCAATCTGTTCAAAAATGAGCAGTTTGATCTGGAGGCATTTGAAGCGAAACTGAATGAAGGCAAAACAGGTAAGAAAATCGTTTTGCTAAACTTCCCAAATAATCCGGCTGGTTATACGCCTACCCAGGCAGAAGTAGATGGCATAGTCAGAGTTATTGGGGAAGCAGCAGAAAAAGGAAACCGGATAATTTGCATTACCGATGATGCATACTTTGGTTTGGTATATGAAGAAGGAGTTGCCCGTGAAAGTATTTTTACACCACTGGCAAATCTGCACGAAAATGTTCTGGCCATTAAGCTTGACGGTGCAACCAAGGAAGACTATGTCTGGGGCTTTCGGGTCGGATTTATTACTTATGCGATAAAAGGAGGCGATGCAGAATTATATAATAC
>JBEPWX010000358.1:0-4345 GCA_041642235.1 Mariniphaga sp. | reverse complement strand
GCTGAACAAATTGTAAGAGAAAAAACATATACAAAAGGACAGCTTAGGGCTTCGGAGTCATTATTCCATATTCCACCCGATCCAATCGTTTGTGAAAAGAGTGCTGAAGAATGGGGGAGCACCAATAAACCCGATATTAAACATTTCAAGGCAAAGCATTTTAAAAACCTGTACATCTTAAGTGGAAGTGCTGATATTCCCCGTGTTGTTGCAGATTCGCTTTTAAAACCGGCAGCTTTAACAGGAATTGCCGAGAAAATAGGTTTGGAAGCGGCAAATGTGGCAAAACAAAATAATATGCCAAAGAAAACATCATTTAAGAAATCCAATCAAAAGAAAAATCCAACAGGCGATATTTCAGAAGTTTTAAAGGGGTTAAGGCCTGTAAATAAAATAGAAGAAACAGTTGAATGTCCTGAAATGGATATTCCGGTTTTGGCTGATTATGATGTTATTGTTGTTGGAGGAGGTACAACCGGAGCACCAGCTGCTATTTCAGCCGGCTGGTGGGGAATGAATGTACTGGTTGTAGAATATCTGGAAGGGCTGGGTGGAATTGGCACCCTGGGAATGATTGGAAAACCCTGGCATGGGAACAACATAGGTTTTGCAGCTGAAGTTCCTTTCCCGGAAGGAAATGCCGAGCCAAAAATGGAATGGTACCGTTCTGAAATACAAAAAGTAGGGGGTGATATTTGGCTGGGGGTTTTGGGATGTGGTGCCTATACCGAAAATAATAAAGTGAAAGGTGCAGTAATTTGCACACCGGAAGGAAGAGGAGTTGTTAAAGCTAAAGTAATAATTGATGCGACAGGAAGTGCTGAAGTTGCAATCGCTGCCGGTGCTGATTATATGTATGGCGACATCGGGAATAATGATATTGCCCTTCAGGGTACTGGTTTTTCGTCACGTCCGTTAACCGGAAATTATTATAACAGTGATTATTTACTTGTTGACGAGTCAGATATGATAGACATTTGGCGTTCTTTGGTGAGTGTACATATTACAAAAGCATCAGAAAATACTTATGATGTGGTTCCTATTATTCAAAACCGGGAAAGAAAAAGAATAGTTGGTGATTATAAATTAACCTATCTCGATCAGGTTACCGGAAGGACCTTTCCCGACGTTATTGTAATATCAGGCAGTTCTTATGATTCTCATGGATATCCAAGTTCGCCCTTTTTTGCTCTATTACCCCATGACAGTATCTCAAGAAAATTAAATCAACCAGCCCCTGGGGGTATTTGTTTTACTCCTTACCGGTGTCTTTTACCAAAAAATATGGACGGTATTTTGGTGACCGGACTTGGAATAAGTATGGAAAGAGATGCATCAGCAATGATTCGTATGCAACTTGATTTGGCCAACCAGGGATATGCGGCAGGTGTAGCAGCAATGCTGGCAGTTACAAACGGGGTTCAGCCAAGGAACATCAACATCAGAGAATTGCAAAAGATACTTGTAGGTAAAGGGAATCTTCCTGATTCCGTTTTACACCTCGAAGATTCCTTTCCTTTACCTGATGAAACAATTTTCCAGGCGGTTTTATCCTACGGAAAATCAACAAATCCTGACAGTGCCGGGAAACCATTGGCAATTATACTTTCACATAAAGACAGGGCATTACCGATGATAAAAACCGAATACAAAAAGGCAACAGGGAAAAGAAAACTCCTATATGCCCAGGTTTTAGGCATGTGTGGAGAAAAGGACGGAGTTCCAACTCTGCTGGCTGAACTGGAAAACTTTTCCGGATGGGATGAAAAGATTTACCAGGGTTCTATGGCCGATTTCGCCCATTTGCCTACCCCAATTGATGCCGTGATACTTTCTCTGGGTTTTAGTGGCGATAAATCTGTTTTACCAGTACTTATAGAGTTCGTTGATAAACTTGATTCCAGTGTCACATTATCCCATCACAGGTCTGTTGCTCTTGCTATTGAAAAACTTGCTGATCCTCTGGCTGCGCCATCTCTTGCAAAATTATTGCAAAAGCCTGGTATGTCAGGCCATGCCATGATAAGTATGGCTGATGCTCTCAGGGAACTGGATAATGACGGGAAAGGACCAAATCCTGTAAAAAATACTTCCTATGCAAAAAGAACAAGGGCGTTGCGGGAAATTATTTTAGCCCGGGTTTTATTTAAATGTGACGATTATAACCGATTGGGCGAAGGTATTCTGAATAATTACCAAAAAGATTTCCGGGGACTATTTATTCGCCATGCCAATAAAATCTTAACTGATAAGCAATGAAACTCTGAATTAAATTGCAAATGTATTATTCACGGGTGACAAAAAACAAGTTTTAGTGAATAAAAGCCAGAATACAGGCAATTGATTAAAGGATTGATGAAGTATATATTGAAAGAGATGTTAATCATAAACCTATTATTCACCGATTTCCATTAGTTCTCTATTGGTATTGGCAGAGTTGAAGGCTTCCTGATACAATCCCTTAATTCTTACATTTGGCGATTCAAGCTGGAATCCCTGGAAAAAATCTATACGTAATTGAATTTTCTTTCGTAAACGCAGATATCTTCAAAAAAGGAAACAGGATAAATCGGCTTTAGTTCATTTCCAATTGGTCGGTGAATTTTATGTATAGGTATGATAGGAATTAGTGATTTGTATTTGAGTAAATTATTTATTAAATTGTCTTTCAATATAATGATAGTATCATGAATATCATTTCAGAAATATTAATTACAATTCTTATCGAAGCAATTCTTATTTCCGGAATCCTTGGGTTTATTTTTTCAAGACGGGAAGAACGAATGAAAAAAACAATTGAAGAAGAATTCAATAAACGTGAACGATTTTTTGAAGCTCAATTCAATTATAAATTGATAGCTCTGGAAGAGTTGCTGGCTCCAATCAGACTCCAGTTTATAAGAAGTCTGATAACTTTGAAGGGGTATAATGCCAATAATGTTTTTCGGGAAAAGATATTAAAAGAGTGCAATGAAACTATTCTTGGATTATTGATTAATAAAGGCCATCTTATACCTGTTGATTTAATACCTTTTGCCGAAAAATTAATTAGCCATTATGATGAATGGCTACAAGCATATTATCAGGCGAGAGAAATCGAGAATAATACTGAAATCCGGCATGTTTTTACTTATAATTTCCCCAAGGATGCGGAAAAAGCGTTTATTGAAAAATTTGAATCTTATCGCAAAGAATTAGAGATAGAGGGTTCATTAAACTGAGTTCGTTTTCAATGAAAAATTCCTGATGAGCATCCACTAACCCTGGAATCAGGGTACCCTGTTTCACAAATATTCGATGGAGGTTAAGAGTGATGTCCTTTAAGTTGATTCGTTCACAAAATGGTAAGAGTATATAATAAACCTGTTTCTATGAATTGTTGTACTAAATAGGGGGCAACCTGAAAGGTTAGACCAGTTCTACAGCCGAAGAAGTTATGCTGAGTTTAATTAATTAAATTTTTTTACAACTTTTTAAATCAAATTTATTTGAGAATAATTTTTTGAGAAGTAACTGTTTTAAGATCTGATACCTGAATGAGATAAATACCCTTTGCATATCCTGAAAAATCCAGTTTCTCCAGGTATTCACTTTTATTTATTTCTTTAGAAAACAATTTTTGCCCCAAGTGGTTAAAAATCTTAACAATGATGTTTTGAGAAATATTATTTTGAATCTTTAAATAAAATTTTCCATCACTGGGATTTGGATATACCAGTAAGGAAAATTTTTGTGCCTCCGGTAACTGGTTTGACGTTTTTAAAACATTTATTCCTTCTGATATGCTGCTACAGCCAATACTATCAGTTACTTCAAGGTAGTAAATTCCATTCTGTTCAACAATATATTCTTTAGAATTTGCTCCAGGAATAATTCCATTTTTATCAAACCACTGATACGATGCAAAGGATTCCCTGCTTGAAATTGTGTCATTTTTTACAAAAACAATGGGTTCCATTAATTCATTAACTGATAAATACGTAGTTAATGTACTGTCGCACCCATTACCTGATAATAGTTGTTGTATATAAACTCCTTCTGTTTCCCAACCATTATAAGAATTTCCCAGACATATAGATACAGTTTCTTCTATGTTGAATTCAGGATTTATGGTTATTGTCAAATTACTTTTTGAACCTAATGAACCACAAAAGTTCTCAGGATAAACGTTTATTGAAGCTTCTCCATCAAATTCATTCGTCCATACTACATTTACAAGAGTATCCATTGGTGCCAGTATTGCTGCTTCATGAGGAATTATTTCCCATTTATATCCTGAAGCATTATTAATTTTCGGTATGAAATAAGTACTTTCTATTGCATTGGCACATATGTTTTCTGGTCC
>JBEPWX010000357.1:0-4349 GCA_041642235.1 Mariniphaga sp. | reverse complement strand
TTATCATTTTTGAAAACGATTTTGGGGAAAAGCTTCAAAGAGAAGGTATTGCCGATGTTCAGCTCATTGCTGATGCATCAGACCCCAATATGGCACGGTTGGTTACTTCCTATACTTCAGGCATTATCAACGATTACATTACGAAATTGAATCCTGACCTTCAAATGCCTCTGCAGATAAATCCTGAAGTAAGGATGTACTTTAACGAGGAAATGAAAAGTGCCTATCAGTTTGTACCCGGAACCATGGCTCTTATATTAATGCTGGTATCAGCCCTGATGACCTCCGTTTCCATCACCCGTGAAAAGGAAACCGGAACCATGGAAGTATTGCTTGCCTCACCCCTGAAGCCATTGCAGATTATTGTGGGGAAAGTATTGCCTTACCTGCTGCTTTCTGTAGCCAATGCATTTGTTATTGTACTTATTGGCAAGTTGGTATTTGAAGTGCCCGTTACAGGCAGTTTTATACTGCTGATGCTGGAAACAATTCTGTTTATTACGATGGCACTCTGCCTGGGGATATTAATCTCTACCATTGCAAAAACCCAATTAGTAGCTATGTTTATTTCCCTGGTTGCGCTGATGCTGCCCACAATAATATTATCAGGCTTTATTTTTCCCATTGAAAATATGCCTTCGGTGCTGCAATGGCTTAGCCACATAATGCCCGCAAAGTATTTTATTACAATTATCCGCGCAATTATGCTCAAAGGTGTGGGCATGCTGTTTATCTGGAAAGAAACCCTCATTCTGGTGGGAATGACTTTGCTGTTTATTTTAATAAGTGTGAAAAAATTTAAGGTGAGACTGGAGTAATTTGCTAAAAGAAGTTAGCTGGAAGCTGGAAGAAACAGAAATAAATAAAAGGCTGTAAATAACTGACAGTAAGCTACAAAAAAGCCAATAAAAGGTTAAAAATAAAAAAACAACTCAATACAATTAGCTATGATAGATTTTAAAAACTTAAATACTTTGCATCAACAATTTAATATTACATATGAAATAAACAATGCATCAAAAAGAAATTCCTCAAAAGAACTTTTTGGTTTTACTGGCAAAATAAAGGGTTCTGCCATTTTGATACAAGCAAATATTGTTGAAGATTGGGTAAGAAATCTTGCAGCTTACAGCTTATAACCCGAAGTTTATAAATGAAAACAATCTTATATATACTACAGAAAGAATTCCTGCAGATTTTCAGGAATAAGACGCTTCTTCCAATGATTTTTTGGGTACCGTTGATGCAGATGCTTATCCTAGTTTTTGCCGCAACCTATGACATGAAAAAAATAGACATGGCAGTGGTAGATAACGACCTGTCGGAAACTTCACGCCAGTTGATAGCCAAGTTTGATGGAATTCCATTTTACAATGTTGAACATGCCTTGCAGGATGTTACATCAGGGGAAGAACTTTTGCTAAATGGTTCCACTGACGTGGTACTCGTTATTCCTTCCGGCATGGAGAAAAAGCTTGTAAGAGAAGATGAAGCCGGACTTCAGCTCCTTATAAATGCAATAGAAAGCAATTCGGCCCAGCTCATCTATTCTTATTCATCAAAAATAATCAGCGATTTCAACAGGAAACTGATAGCAGAACAAATGGGAATACCCAGCTTTGAACCCCCTGCTCGGGTCAATATAACCGAAAGCTACTGGTATAACGAAAAGCTGGATTACAAGTGGTATATGGCACCGGGAATTCTGGCTGTGCTGGTAACCATCATCGGAATGTTTATGACGGGAATGAATTTTGTCCGCGAAAAGGAACTTGGCAACATCGAACAACTCAATGTCACCCCTATAAAAAAGCATCAGCTAATAATTGGCAAACTGGTACCGTTCTGGATTATTGGGTTATTGGAGCTGGCTTTCGGGTTAATAATTGCCAGGGTGGTTTTCAGCTTACCGGTTGAAGGAAGCCTGGTTCTGTTGTTTGCTCTGGCAGGGCTTTATCTTATTAGTGTCCTGGGATTGGGATTGTTTATATCAACCATTTCTCATACCCAGCAACAGGTAATGTTTATTAACTTCTTCTTTATGCTGATTTTCATTCTTATGGGAGGAATCTTCACTCCTGTGGAAAGCATGCCTGAATGGGCGCAAACCATAAATCATATTAATCCGGTTTATTATTTTATGCGCATCATGCGGCAAGTCATTCTGAAAGGCTCCGGACTATTTGATATGTTGGAAGAAATAGCAGGACTGTCAATTTTAGGGTTCACTTTTTTAAGTATGGCAATTTGGCGTTATCGAAAAACCAACTAACAGGAGGTACAGAATTATTAATATTTATCTTCTTCCATATTGCTCAGGTGCAGCTCCATTGATTTTACTGATATCTGAATCTCCCCTAGAGAAATAGCCAGGGAAATGCAAAGCATAATTAAGGCAACTCCAAACACATAGGCAGCCACAAGTTTGGTCCCAACAAAAATCAGAAACATGGTTACCACACATAAAAATAAACTTGCCACACCAAAAATCTGCATCGTCCGGATAAGGTAAAGACGCCTGCGAAGATTTTCAATCTGCCCTTTTAAGACTGAGGTAGGATTTTCCTTATACTGTCGGTAGAGATTTCTGATGACAGCAGTATATGCCATAAAACGGTTGGTGTAGGCGAGAAATATAAGCGAGATGGCAGAAAATAACAAAGCGGGAGTAGTTAAAGTAAATGCTTCATTCATGCTTATGATTTTTTCGTTGCCAAAATTTATAAAAATACAGCTGTAGTTGCTTAACTTTTTATGTCAGATATTTTTTAAACTCCCGGTAATCTTTAATAATTTTTACATTTCGGGGAATCAGGGGCTGATGAACCTGCAATTGCCATCCTGTAACAAACACTTTTTTACTGCTAAACAGTTCTCTTAAAGATTCAAGGTATCTTTCAAGTTCATCTTTTGGAAGTGAATTTATAAATGCAGTAAAAACAAAATCAATCTGTACCTGGTTTTGGATTTTTATCAAATCGTCCCAGGGAACAAACTGCCCAAGGTAAATAGTACGATAGCCTAACTTTTGTGCCAGATAATTATAAAACAGCAGACTAAGTTCATGCATTTCTTTATCGGGAAGAAAAAATAGGATGGTGGATTTTTTCTGTGGGATTATACCCAGCTTATCTGTCTCAGAAATAATTTTCTGCCGGAAGATATTTGTTACATAATGCTCCTGTGCCGGAAAAATGGAACCAACCTGCCAATACACTCCCACTTTTACAAAGAATTCGAAAAATACCTTTAGTGTTGCTTCTTCCATCCCTTTCTCAGAAATTATTTCACTGGTAAGTTCATAAAAATTTTCATTATCAAAATTGATCATATAAAGAATGAGCCTTTCTATATAATCCGTTTCAGAAGTTTTATTTTTAGAAACTTTCAGAACAGCATTGTTAATAGACTCATCATCCCATTTGGCAACTTTCGATATTTTATAACCATTGCGCACCAACAATGAAATATTCAACATTCGCCGAAGATCATCATCACTGTAATAACGAATGTTAGTATCGGTTCGTTCAGGAATCAGCAGATTATACCTCTTTTCCCATATCCGAATTGTATGAGCTTTAATACCAGATAATACTTCAAGATCTTTAATGGAATAACCCTTATTCTTCATTTGGTTAAAACTTTATAATTATCATTCAATCAAGCTTAGGTAAAAAACAGAAACTAAAGCATATTTGTTTAAAGTTAAAAATAAAAATTTTAAACAAATGAAAAAAGAATGCTATTTATTAAGGGATTAAATTCCTAAATCTTTCGTATGCTTCTTCCCAGGAAGAACTCTGCACAGGATGAAATGTATTCACTTCGAATGAGTTTTTAACTACTTTCCTTATTTCGGTCAGTGTGCTTATAACCCCTAAAGCTTTTGCCTGCATTAAAACATTTCCGATAGCAGTTGCCTCTGTGGGACCCGATACGACAGGTATTCCTGTTGCATCTGAAGTTAATTGGTTTAACATTTTATTATTAGCTCCACCTCCAATAACGTGCAATTTTTCAATTTTACTGCCAGTAATATCCTCCATTTGTATAATAGTATGCTTATATTTAAGCACAAGACTATCATAGATACATCTGGCTATTTCACCTTTTGTATCAGGTACCGGCTGATTGGTTTTTTGACAATATTCTCTAATGGCTTCAGGCATATTCCCTGGATTTAGAAATTGTGAAGAATCAGGATTTATTAAGCTTTTAAAAGGCTCTGCAGAATTACTCATATCAACTATTTCCTGCCAGGAAAATTCTTTTTCCCGATCCCAGATTCTTTTACATTCCTGGATAAGCCACATTCCCATAATATTTTTCAGGAACCGGGTAGTTAACCC
>JBEPWX010000356.1:0-4359 GCA_041642235.1 Mariniphaga sp. | reverse complement strand
CATGAAACGGTATCATTCCTATTTTGTATTTCTTTCTGTTTTCGGCTTAACTGCAGTTTCTTTGGACAGCAAATCTTTGAATACAGAGAACGCCCAAATGATTAACAGGCCCAATATTGTTGTTGTTCTTGCCGATGATCTTGGCTGGGCGGATGTCGGGTATAACGGAAATGAATTTTTTGAAACTCCTGAAATCAATCGTTTAGCTGAGGAGGGCATGATATTTAGCCGGTTTTATCCTTCGGCGGCAAACTGTGCGCCTTCACGGGCCAGTTTATTAACTGGTATGTACACCCCCCGTCATCAGGTTTATATTCCACAAGGATTAGCCAGGGGAGGAGAAGTTTTAAAAATGCGTTTTAAGGTTCCCACCCAGGGGCAGAATTCAACATTTAATACTTTTCCTGTCAGCATAAACACCGTTTCACCCGAATTTGAATCACTGGCTGAAATGCTAAAGAAAGCGGGTTATATATCCGCCCGTTTGGGTAAATGGCACATTGGTGATGACAACCAGGGTTTTGATGTTGTGTCTGCCAATGGAGAACCTGGATACATTACCAATATATGCAGAAAAGAAGAGCGGTTTTATAATGATATTCATGTTGCAGAAAAATTAACTGATGCTGCTCTTAATTTCATCGATGAGAACAAAGACAATCCTTTTTTTCTGTACTTGTCTCACTGGGAAGTTCATACACCTTTAGCAGCACGAAGAGAAAGGATTGAGTACTATAAAACTAAATTAGATAAATGGCCGGAAAAGCATTATGATCCGGTTTATGCTGCAGAAATTGAGCAGGTAGATAAAAGTGTAGGCAGAATCGTTGAGAAACTTAAGGAAACAGGCATAGAAGAAAAGACGGTAGTTATTTTCACTTCCGATAACGGCGGCCTTTCTTCGGTTACGTCAAATGCCCCGTTGCGAGGGGGAAAAGGATCATATTACGAAGGTGGAATTAGGGTTCCGTTCTGCATTAAATGGCCTGGTGTAGTAACTCCGGGAATGAAAACTGATGTTCCTGTTACAGGAGTAGATTTTATGCCCACATTTGCTGAAATAGCTTCAGTAAATGTCCCTGATAATCAACCCGTAGACGGCCATTCGTTTGTTCCGGTTCTAAAAGGTGAACCTTTCAATGCCGAACGTCTGTTGTATTTTCATTTTCCTCTTTACCTTGGAGGAAGCGTGCCTGTTTTGCCTTCTTTTGATGGGGAGAAAAACTACTGGAGAGCTGTCCCGTTATCGGTGGTTATGTCGGGCAACTGGAAACTGATTTATTATTATGAATACGATCGGTATGAATTATTTAACCTGAAAGAAGATATCTCAGAACAAAAGGATCTTGCAGTGGAAAATCCTAAAGTCGCCATCCAACTGGTTGATGCTTTAAAAAGATGGACCGATAAGGTGCATGCACCTATCCCAACGGTTTTAAATGAAAAATAAACTATAACCTAAAGTTCTAAATAAACTATTTTTATCTGCCTATCCAGACCGGTGCCGATAGAGTGGAACCATGAGGTTTAAATTTTCCGTCTGGTGTCATATCATTAATATGATGTACCCTCAGCAGAAAGTATTTTGCTGCCTTATCTCTAATGACGGGATTCCAGACTATTCTATTTTTATTGTCGGTAAAAATTTTTTCTTCTGCAACCACAACTTCATCTTTACCCTCCGGGTGGTCCCGAAGAATCTGGATACGCCTGATTCTTTCATTGGGTTTGGATGAGAGAGTATTGATTTCTATTTGGAAATTATAGTTATCAGATTCATCAATTGTTGAACCCATTATGAATTCATTGACTGAATAGCGAAGTTCAACTCCCTCATTCCATGATGCAAAAGTACGCCGCTCTCTCAGGGCTTGTGTGATGGCTTCCCGCGTAAGTTCAGGCGCCAGTACATAGGTTGGTGGCGGCATATTATTAATTTCATCCAGTCCATGATTATCGAGTACTCCTATTGGTGCTACTTTCCAACCTTTATTCAACGCCCTGATGTATGCTTCCCATCTTATTTCATTATACCTGGAATGAATTTCAAATGTACTAATGAGATCTACAATTTTATCATCAATATGATCCCAGTCGTTGTACTGATCCGGTTGAGGGTGATTAAATCCGGTCGCTACATAACCTTTTCCCAAATAAGATTCAGCTGTCTTTACCCAATCGTAAAAAAGGGGAATATTCCAGTTAGCTTCAGGCCAGGGTGGGGCAGGCCCTCTTTGTCCATGATCGGCATTCACGTATTCGGCAGCATTTATAACATTGATATGTCCTCTGCCGCCATCATCAGTGGTATTACGGCTGTATTCAAAACCTGCCAATGCTACAAAATCAGGATATTTGTCAAATTCATCTGCAGTTTTAAGCATTACCTGCCAAACCGGATTATCATTTGAAACCGGTTGCAATGTGGGCTCCTGGGTATGATCGGTTACTACATAAAAATCATATCCGTTTTCTCTTGCCAGTTTATAATGATTTGCCGGTAGCCCCTGCCGGTTTGTATATTCCTCCGGATGCAGGCTAATGGAATGATAATCTCTGAAGTCCATCCTATGAGGCACTTTCCATTCGGGATGAAATCTGGTGGGTGCGGAAAGATTGGTCATTCCTTTTTCACGATGAGCACCATGTGTCCAGGTATAGATGGTATGTGCGTGTGTATTTCCTCTGTAAACTTGAAAATAAGACAGGGGTTTTTGCTGATCATTTAGGTTATTGGATTCAGTATTAATGCTCTGGGTATGTCCTGAAAAATAAATTGCCAGGAGTACAAACAAGCAGCAACTGGAAATTAAATTAATTTTTTTCATGATTATTACTAATATCATATATTTCTGTACAAGATACAATTATAATATTATTTCTAACTTTTGAATACCATTCATTCGATTTTTTCTGTAATTACAAATTTTAATATTCGTCTCTTGTTGGTTATAATTAATTCTAATTTGAAGCTTATACCTTCGTAAAATAAAATTATACATTCGAATTTTTTTCAGGAAAGGAAATCATGTATCTTGCACGAAAGGTAAAAAACAAGTATTTAAAAGAATGATAAGAACAATTATAATCTTTAGTCTTGCATGGTTTTTTGTATCGTGTAATTCACAAAAAGGTAAAAATGAAGATGAAGAAAAACCCATTATAACTGTAAGCATTTTACCTTTAAAGACTTTTGTAGAGAAAGTAGCAGGTGACGATTTTGAGATAAATTTATTGTTGCCACCCGGATCAAGCCCGGCTGCATTTACACTCGTGCCTTCTCAATTAAAAAATATTACCCGCTCTAAATGCTGGTTTCGCATTGGGCATATTGGTTTTGAGTATTCGTGGAAAGATAAAATTCAGCAAGTAAACCAGAATATGAAAGTTGTGGATCTTTCCGAAGGCTTGGATCTGATAGAGAATGAGATTCAGCCCGGCAAAGAACAAAATGTTTCTGCAGGTATAAATCCTCACACCTGGATGTCACCAGCTTTAGTTAAACAGATGGCTGGCAGGATTACCGAAGAGCTGTCGTTAATAAATCCGGAAAAGAAAGAGAAATATCATAAAAACTATAATCAGTTTGTTCAGGAGATAAATCAGTTGGATGATGAAATCAATAAAGCTTTGGATGAGTATGAAGGACATCAGTTTATTATGTTCCATCCCAGCCTTTCTTATTATGCACGGGAATATGATTTGATTCAGCATTCACTTGAACCGGGTGGCAAAGAACCCACTCCTCAACGAATGGCCAGATTGGTCGATTTTGCCAAAAAGGAGGATATTCGTGTAATTTATATTCAAAGTGATCTTGACCTGGAACAGGCACGGGTTTTTGCTGAAGAAGTTGAAGGCGAAATTGTTCAAATGTGGCCGCTTAATCCTGCCTGGGAAGAAAATCTTCGGGATATTACAAAAATGCTTGTCAGGCATTTTAAAAACTGACCTTTGAAGACAGCTCATACCTCTAAGCTCACACATCAAACAGGAAAGACTGCCCGTCTGGTATCGCAATTATCAGATTGGAGTCCGTATGGTTGATTTTTCGGTGAAAGATGTTATTCCGGTTGAACTTAAAGCTTTGATAAACTGGAAGATGTTCATCGGACACAAGCTAACAAATATTTGTAAGGACATACAATATTGAAATGGGATTACTGCTCAATTTCGGCAGTACTCACCATTCCAGCCAAAGCGAATTATCGCTTTCTAGCCGGAAGGTGGTCCCCAACTTTTTACATTCCCGGGTGAGGGTATGAAAATGCCATTTGGCATTAATGGTTGAAGCTTTGTTCAGCCTGAACTTTTTTATTTCCATGGGTACCATTTTCATAGACATTAACCGGCCTGTCT
>JBEPWX010000355.1:0-4373 GCA_041642235.1 Mariniphaga sp. | reverse complement strand
GTCTGTGTGCCGGCTTATTTGAAATGCACCAGCGGGTGCGTGGAATGGAAAATGCCATGCTCGATCCATTTATGTTTCCGAAAAATTCAGATAAACTAATTGGTAAGCTGGCCGATTTGAAAATTGAATTCTGGGATGCCTTGCTCGATGAAGTGGGCAATGTGGTTGACATTGTTGGCGAAGGCGATGACTACGGTACACAGCAATCACAACTTATCGATCCCGAGCAATTCAGGGAATATTACAAGCCTCACTTTATTCGTGTTCTCTCTTTTATAAAAGAAAAAGCTTCTCACCTCAAAATCATGTTTCATAGCTGCGGAAATGTGAGGCCAGTCATCCCGGATTTGATTGAAATGGGTGTGGATATTTTAAATCCGGTTCATGTTACAGCCACCGGAATGGAACCAGCACAACTGAAAAAGGATTTTGGAAAAGACATTGTTTTCTGGGGCGGGGGAGTTGACACACAGAATGTGTTGCCAAACGGAACGCCACAAAATGTGAAAGATCACGTAAAACGCAATATTGAAGCGCTGGCACCCGGAGGAGGGTTTGTATTCAGCACAGTGCACAATATTCAGGCTGAAGTACCACCACAAAATATTGCGGCAATGCTGGAAGCAATAAGTGAATCAAAAATGTATGGATTAAAGTCTTAAAAATAAACAGGATGAAAGTAAACTCTAATTTGATTGTGTTAATTCTTATGCTGGTAGTTTCAGTAAAATCAGCATATTCACAGGATTCAAATTCTGAATGGGAAATACTTTTTGATGGAAACGGAACTGAAAAATGGAGGTCTAAAGCGGATAGCCGGTTCCCCGATAATGGCTGGGAAATTAAAAAAGGTTTATTGTTTTTAGGCTCGAAAGGCGGTGGCGACATTGTGACCAGGGAAAAATACGGTAATTTTGAATTGGTATTTGAATTTATGCTGACCAATGAAGCCAACAGCGGAATTAAATATTTTGTTGACACCGTCGTGAATCAGGAAACAGGGGCAATAATGATAAATGGCCCTGAATACCAGATTATTGACGATTACAACAATGAACATGTAAAAGACGATCCTCATGGCGTGAGTTCAACAGGAGCGCTCTATCTGTTTTATGCTCCTGAAAATAAAACCCTGAATCCTCCGGGTGAATGGAATTCCGGCAAAATTGTATCGTATAATGGTAAAGTTGAACATTGGTTAAATGGAACGAAAGTGGTTAGTTATGAAAGAGGAAGTGAAGACTTTTTTACGCGACAATCAGCAACCAAATTTAAAAATTATAATGGTTACGGTATGCATCCCACCGGACATATCATGTTAACCGATCATAATGATAAAGTGTATTTCAAAAATATCAAAATCAGAAAATTATAATCAAAAAGAATTTGAATCATGAATAGAAGAAGATTTTTAAATAAGACAAGCGCTGTTACAGCCGGAGCTATGATTCTTCCAACAATTGTTCCTTCCTCGGTATTGGGGAAAAATGCCCCCTCCAACCAAATTAATATTGGCATGGTTGGAACCGGGCGGCAGGCTGTAAATGCCAACCTGAAAAATGGTTTTCTGAAACTGGATAATTGCCGGGTTATTGCTACCAACGATGTGGATTCGTGGCGAATGAACTTAGCCACAAGTCTGATTAATGAGACCTATTCAAAAGCAGGTAAGAGCTACAGTGGGGTAAAAAAGTACGATGATTACCGTGACTTGATTGCCAATAACGACGTGGATGCGGTAATGATTTCCACTACCGATCACTGGCATGCACCGGCAACCATTCACGCTGCACTGGCAGGTAAACATGTGTGCATGGAAAAAGCATTTACCGTAGCCCCTGCATGGGGAAAAGCGGTGGTTGAAGCGGTTAGAAAAACAGGTGTTGCCAACCGTTTAGACAGCGAATTTCGCACAATAAGAACGATGAACCGTGCGGTAGAGATGGTTCATAATGGTTTAATTGGCGACCTGGTTGAGGTAGTTGTGGGCGTACCGGGCGAACTGAATGGCAGTGCGGTTGGACCGCAGGAAACAATGCCAATTCCCGAAGAGTTGAATTATGACATGTGGTTAGGGCCCTCTTTTCCTGCACCTTACACATTAAAACGTGTTCATGATCCGAAGAAAATTGGTACCCGTCCGGGATGGTTGCGTATTTCGGATTACTGCAACGGAATGATAACCAACTGGGGTGCCCATTTGAATGACATTGCTATGTGGGGAATTAGAAAGGAATATGAATTGCCTGTTTCAGTTGAAGGGACCGGAACTTTTGATAAAGGTTTATGGCACACCATCAACGCGTTCGATATTGAATATACGTATGCTGATGGATTATTACTACGTTATAAAATCGATGAACCCTATGTGAAATTCGTTGGGAAAAACGGATGGGTTAAAACCGGCTATCCGGATAAATTAACCGCAAGCAGCCAAGAAATTCTGAATTTTGAACCTGGCGAAAAGGATATTTCTTATGCGGGTACCCTTTCGGATAAAGCCGATTTTTTGAAAAGTATCGAAACAGGGAGGAAATCGTTGGAACCGCTCGAGGTTGGTAACAATGTGTATTTCCTGACTATGATGGGGCTTTTTTCTGTTAAATTGGGCCGAAGACTTTACTGGGATGCTGATAAAGAGGAATTTATTAACGACAATGCTGCAAATGCCATGATGACGCGTCCCTTCCGGGAAAAGTGGATCGATAAACATGTAGCTGACTGGATGAATCAGTTTCAGGGATTTAAAATGAAGTAGTGAATGCATTATCATTTCGACGACACAGGAAGAGAAATTTTTTGCTTTTTAAAGGGAAATTTCTCTTTCAAATTATTGGTCTTGAATCTTGTGTCTTAATTTTAAAAATCTATTAATTATGAAATTTTTTATTCTGTTTACAATTATAATTATACTTGTTGGTTGCAGTTCATCCGGAAAAAAGCTCGACAACACTTTTTATGCTTTTAATAATTGTGTTAGAACATTGCCCAATGCCCCGGAAACGCTGGATGGACAGGTCGGGCTGATAAAAAAAATCGGCTTTGACGGTTTTGCGGGGCACCACACGCAGGATTATTTCAAACTTCGCGCTGCACTCGATGAGGCTGAATTGAAAATGCCTGAAATTTACTGGGGCATTACCATCGGCGATGAGGGGAATATGACCTGGAAAGAGGGATTAAAAGAAGTGATTGAAGACTCAAAAAACAGGGATTTGATGGTGGCCTTGTACATCAATGCCGATACTTACCTGGAAAACAAAGAAGAGGGCGATCCGATTGTAGCCGAAGCAGTTGCAGAACTGGCAGATTTTGCCACCCCCTACGGAGTGAAAATTGCTATTTATCCCCATATTGGCAACTATTGCGAAACTTCAGAACACTCTGTTCAATTGGCAAAGCTGGCCGACCGTGAAAATGTGGGGGCTATTTATAATACCTGCCATCTGTTGAAAGTTGAGGGTGAGGATGGTTGGGATGAAAAATTACTCCGTGCACTACCGCATTTGTATATGATTTCCATAAACGGCGCCGACTCGGGCAATACGCAGGAAATGGGCTGGGATCGTTTGATTCAGCCGCTGGGTGAAGGCACATTCGATACATGGAAACTGGTGAAGCTGGCCAAAGACAATGGTTACAAAGGTCTTTTTGGTTTGCAGTGCTACAACATCAAACAGGATTGTGAAGTGGCGCTCACCAAATCGATGGAAACCTGGGAAGCTTATAAACAAAAGTATGCGGAAGATAATTGATTTGATATTTTTATCATATTGATTTGTATTCTATAACCGTTTTACCTTTATTTAGGTCAAAAACAATAATTTTTAGTTGAGAACAAATGAATTCATTTAAATCCAGGTTTTTTCTGTCGCTATGCTGCTTATTGATTGTATATTCCGTAAAAGCGGGTATTAAAAGTGAAAACTCCGGTACCTTACCAAATGTACTTTTCATCGCCATTGACGACCTCCGGCCCGAACTGAGTTGTTATGGAAATGAGTACATTAAATCGCCTAACATCGACCGGCTGGCGGAAACCGGTGCAGTGTTTACCAACCACTATGTGCAGGTACCAACTTGTGGTGCCTCGCGTTACAGTCTGCTAACAGGTATGCTGCCAAAAACCAAAGGACATCTTAGCAATGAAGCCTGTCGTAATTTTATTGCAGGCAAACCCGAAACCGAAGTTCCTGAAACGTTCATTCATCACCTGCGCCGAAACGGTTATTACACAGTAGGCATCGGCAAAATCAGTCATTATGTAGATGGATTGCTGTATGGTTATACCGATCCGGTTGGAACAGAATTGGAACTGCCGCATAGCTGGGATGAAATGCTATTCAACCCGGGGAAATGGGAAACCGGCTGGA
>JBEPWX010000354.1:0-4375 GCA_041642235.1 Mariniphaga sp. | reverse complement strand
ACCCTTACAACTCAAGAAAACATTTTCCGCTGGCCAACGATAAAGTCTTAGCAAAAGGTATTCTTGAGAAAAATAATATTCCTGTTCCTGCAACTTATGCTCTGGTAACCGAAATTTGGGAGATAGATATCAAGCTTGAGCAACTTAATTCACAGCACGAGATTGTTATAAAACCTGCCCACGGAAGCGGAGGAGGAGGTATATTGATTTTATTCAAAAAAGACAATGGAGAGTGGTTTAATCATGCAGGTGCACATTATAATCGAAGCAAAATAAAGTACCATCTTGCTTCCATATTATATGGTGTATACTCGAATGGTGATAAAGATAAAGCAATTATAGAATACTGCATCACCCCACATTCATTTTTGACCAGCATTTACAGTAAAGGAGTTCCGGATTTCCGCATAATTTTTCTACAAGATATGCCCTTAATGGCCATGCTGCGAATTCCAACTGATAAGTCGGATGGAAAGGCCAATTTACATCAGGGAGCAATGGGTATTGGCATTAATATGTCTGAAGGAATACTTACACAGGGATATTTTAAAAATAAGTATGTTGATGCCCATCCCGACACGGGGTTTTATTTTTCCGGAAAGAAAATACCGCAATGGCAAAAAACAATGGAAATAGCACAAAAAGTGGCTCAACTAATTCCATTAAAATATCTTGGGATAGATATTATATTGGACGAGAAAAAAGGACCAATGGTTATAGAAATTAATGCCAGACCTGGTTTACAAATTCAAAATATTAATAAAACTGGGATAAATATTATTATTAATGAAAATAAAAAGAACTTATTATGGTAACAAAAATATTCAGGAGCTTTATTCCGTTTTTATTTATTCTGTCAGGAATTTTTGTTGCTGTTATCTATCTTGACGGCTATGCCCAGAAACTGTCACTTGAACCTTTTATGGTGAATATTGTAGCGGATACAGCCACTCAAACAGAAAATATTGTTCATTATGTCACCGATGAAATTGAAGCATCCGGGAATGAAAATATACTTGAGGCAGATTCTATATATAAAAGGGCGTGTGATTTATACCGTATTGAAAAATACGAACTTGCGAAGAAGCTATTTCAACAATTATCATTTAAATATGAAAATGCTTCTATTGAAAATAAATTGGGACTTATAGCCTTAAAAGATGGCAAATACAGCATGGCGCAGAATCATTTTAAAGCCGCTGTTGAACACGACTCTACTTTTCAGATCGCCTGGATAAACCTCGCAGTAGCATCTTCCCGTCTGCACCAAAACAAGCGGGCTGAAACATATTACAGAAAAGCAAAAAAGCTGAATCCGGCAAATCCGAAACCCCATTACAACCTGGGATTATTATTACAGGGGCTCGGAAAATGGGAGCAGGCAGCAGTAGAATTAAGAAATAGCATTGCTTTGTCATCTGGAAAAGAAAAAGCATTAAGCCTATGCTATTATGGAATAAGCCTCCTTAATATAGGTGATACCTTATTGGCCCGTGATAATTTCAGAAAATCGATAGAGTATAAACCCGATTACAGACTTCCTCGTATTCATCTGGCCCTTACCAATATCGATATTGAGCAACGGGAGACTGAATTGCTGAAGGTGTATCGTTTGAATACCAATTCTTACTATCCTAATTATTACCTGGGGAAGATGTATGCTGAACTAAATCTACCAACAAAGGCTGAATATCATCTGAGGAAAGCGCTGGAGATAAACATGAAAGATGAAAAGATTATTGAGGAGTTAACAGCGTTTCTGATAGAGCAGAATCGTTTTGATGAGGCGCAGTTGATAATATCGGGTTTCTCGGTAAATGATACTTTACCTCAAAGTTATTTCCAGGAAGCACGACTGGCTTCTAAAAAAGGCGCAATTAATGATGCTATTGCTCTCTACAGTTTGGCTATTGAGAAGTCAGATTATGATTATCCTGAAGCGGCCGTTAACCAGGCTATTCTTTACAAAGAATTAAATCAAACTGATAATGCCATAGCAAGCTATAGGGCGGCTATTGGAATGAGGGAAAACTATGCCACGGCTTATTATAATCTGGCATTACTGTATAATGATACAGGAGAATTGGAAACAGCTAAAGAATTTTACAAAAAAGCCATACAGCATGATCCCAAATCATCGAAGAGCTGGTATAATCTGGCTTCCATATACGAAACCAATGGAAAAACAAATGAAGCCATTCATGCTTACAAAAAGGCTATTTCTGCAGAACCAGGCTATCTTAAAGCTTTATCCTCACTGGGGGTTCTTTATTCTAAGATGGGACAGTACGAAATTGCAATTGAAACATATAAAAATCTGCTGAATAAATATCCTAATTATGCTCTTGCACAATATAATTTAGCATTAGCATACAGCAAAAATGGTCAGGATGATGAAGCCATTGAAACATATGAAAAAGTAATTGAAATTGATCCTGAAAATGTAAAAGCAAAAACTAATGTTGGAGTTTTATATGCACATAAAGGTGACATTGATTTAGCAATTAAAACATTTCGCAATGCCGTAGATGAAGATGTTGAAAACCCTGAATTGCGATTTAATCTGGCACTTCAGTACGAAAAAGCTGGAATGTACGATGAAGCAGCCTATCAATACACAAAGGCTATTCAGTTAAATGAAAATTATCAAAAAGCTTACGACAACCTGATTAATCTATACACTGAAAGGGGTGATGAGGCCAATGCTTTGGTAATTAAGTTTAATCTGATGAAACGAAATCCCGATGGAAAGATAATGTATGAAACAGCAAAGGAGTTGCATGATTTGAATCAATACACCCATGCTATCAGTGCATATGAACTGGCTATGGAAAACGGGGCTAAAAAAGATTGGTCAACCTATTGGATAGGTATGGTATACATGGATATGAAAGAGTATGACATAGCTATTAATTATTTTAAGAGGGTACTGGAACTTGATGATAAGCATAAATTCGCATATTATCGGTTAGGCCAGGTGCATGAATTATTCGGAAAACCAGGTGAAGCTAAAAATTACTATCAAACATTGCTGGAACTTGACCCGGAGTTTCATATAATTTATAAAAATAAAGAAATAGCTATCAACATTAAGCAGACAAAAAAGAATGAAGGATAAATTTTATAAAGGAAGATATGAAAAGTAAATTTTTATTTGTCATTTTGATTGTCTTATTTTTAACTTCTTGTTTCAAGGAGGAAATCAATCATGTTCCGCTTTATAATATTGAAATCTCGCCAGATGAAGTCAGGCCTGGTGGAGTGGTAGAAGTGAATTTTAATGCGATAGATCCAGACGGGGATTCATTGTTCATTACATTGATAGATAATCAATGTGCAATAGTATCAGAACCAGGGGAATTGCCGTTGCGGATTATTCCTCCGTATATTGAAGGAAAGAATCGTGTGGCTTTTGAAATTAGCGACGGCAGAATAACTGCCGATATACATTCTGAAATTAATGTATTTAGTTATCTGTACGATAGTTTTGATATCCCTGATACACACTGGAAAACTGATGATTGTGAAGTAATTTATGATAATGATGAGGTGGTAATGTCTTTAACAGAAGCGTCCCGTGATGGTATTTATTACTTTGATTTGCATGAAGATATAAATCCCCCGTATTCCATTCATATGGACCTTGCCTTGACTGGGAATATTGATAACCTTAGTTATGTCGATAAATATGGTATATACCTCAATTTTAATAATGCAGGTGCAGATACACTAGTAAAAGCAATGTGGTTCAGAATATATCCTTCTAATTCAGGTAAGAACTGGAACATCAATACCTACGCCGATCAGGGTGATAATTTTAAATGGATAAACCTGCTTGATAATTCATACGGGATATCAGAAAATATAAATATGGGAAAGGATGAGATGAACAGCATTAAAATTGTAGTAGCGGAAGATAACACGATAAATTTTTATGTGAATTCAGATTTAGTATATACAGGCAATGATTGGGTATCTTCATATATGCAGGATAATACGGCACCTATGCTGGTTCTTGAACGTATCGGGGCAAGGGCTTCAGGAATAAGCATAAAAGTGGATAATGTGTTTGTTTCAAAAAAAACCAATCTCAATAGTTCATCTCTGTTTTAACAATTCTACAAACAATTTCAAACTATGTTTAAGAGAAAGAATAGATATCGGTTTTTAATATTCTTCATTATATTTTTTGTTTCAGCAGGTACATTAGCACAAAAAAATGAATTCAATATTGAAGGCTATTCTTATGGTGGTTTGGAGTATAATATTTATAAAAGTCCGGAGCGTTTGTACAACCGAACATTACAGGAATATCTGGATAAAAACGAGCTGATTGTAACCGATTACTTTGCTGACATGGGATACGATATTGAAT
>JBEPWX010000353.1:0-4382 GCA_041642235.1 Mariniphaga sp. | reverse complement strand
TGTCGATGATCATACGTCCGTAATAATTTTCATTGTCACGCGAAGTGGTGTTGAGCAACAAAAAGTCGGTTGCCTCTACCTGCAGGGCAAAAACAAAATCGCTGAATTTTTTCATCTGAACAGAACCATCGATGGTTGCTTTATTCTGACGTGAATCGGACAGGGTAAACGAATTAAACCAGATACCTCCGGGCTTAAACTGAATGGTTTCATTGCTTAGGTGAAGCCGGTTATTCAATACTGACGGATTTACAAACACATCATTGAAAACCAGATCGCCGGTAATATCAGGGGAACCGGCAGATCCCTGAATGGTTAAATTTCCCGACACTGTTCCCGAAGATTCGGATATTTGTCCCATCGAAAATGCCTCGATGGTTTTCATTGAAAGCGACTGAATGGCGGTTTTTACATTTATTGAATTATTATCACCATCGGCCATAAAATAACCCACAGCCGTAAGGTTGTTATCAGGACCGGATAAATTCACATCCAGGTCAAATCTTCCTGTTTCGGGGTTCGTTGCTTTAAGGATAACATCACCTACAGGAACCTCTCTAACTAACAGGTTGCTGATTTTTGCGTCGGCAATTACACCCCAGGTATTGTTTACCCTTTTAAGCAATGCATTTCCATCTACCGTTCCTTTTACGAAACTTGTATCTTTTTCAATAATCCGGGAAATATCGTCCAGTTTGAAATGAGTTAGCTCAATATTCAAATCATCATTAAACTCCTGATTTACAGAAGAGACCCTGACCTGGCTAACCGCATTTTTCAAAAACAGGTTATGAATTAACAAACCTTCGTCTCCAAATTCTATATAATTTTCCGGGTCAATGTTCCATTGGCTGTACATCAGGTAAAAATCATCAGGGTTGAACGCCAGTTTGTAGTTGCCTTCCGCTTTTGTTATTTGAGAGCGGATTACAAACTTTCTTCTTTGGTCGTCATCAATTGACGAAAGACTGGCAAGCAGGGTATTGTCTGCCAATTTGCCATCAATAAGGAAGTTATCCAGTTTTACCTGTTCATTTGAAACTGCACTGCTTGACAATGAATAAACCAGAACAGAAGCATCAGACTTTACATTTATGACAAGGCCGGCAATTTCATTTGTACCATATACAATTCTGTTCATAATTGCTTTGATTTTCAAGTCTTTATTTTCACTGTTATAACTTCCCTGAATGATTCCCGGCTGAAACACATTTAACTTTGGAAAAATAATTTGTGAAAGGATGGGGTGGTTATGAAGCTGAATCTCGAAACTAAAATCAGATGGTTTGCTGTCTGCGGCCATCTCAACATCGTCGGGTAATGGAAAATAATGGTTGATAAAACGCGTAATTTCCGATGTAATATCGATTGGAGATATGGTACCCGAGTATGTTGCATCTACCAGGGGACTTCTGATATTATATTCACTTTTACCCGGCTCGTTTACAGAAGAGAAAAGCAGCGAATCAAGCACATAAACCCGTTCACCCTGAGCCACTGTCAGGTTGGTAATTCCAGCTTTTCCATAAAGTTTGTCAACTGTTCTTCCTTCAAAATTGGCCGATACAGCCAACCCGACTCTTATATCCTCTTTTGTAATATGGAGCTTCTGAAGGTCAGCTCCGGGCACATCCAACTTGAATTGATAGAACTCCTCTCCGGGCTTCAAACCCACAAAACCTTCAAAATTGAATTCAGCATTTTCATCATCCAGATTTATTTTTCCCGAAAAATTCTGACCGGCGATGGTGCCATCCAGCGCCAGGTTTTGGTAATCATATCTGTTGAGGAATACCTGTGTTACTTCGCCTTTGATATCGGCCATTACTGTTTCTTTGTCCAGCCCCTGTCCCAAAACTTCAGCGGTTAAGGAAACCGGGCCATAAAGGACAGTATCTTTTAGGAGCCTGCCTACATCAAAATTGTGTACGCTAATATTACCATTGAAATTTTCATCTTTGTCAACAAATGCATCAAGGTTCATGGCTCCATAACTGCTGTTAATGTCAACCGTTGATTCAAATTCCATTGTTTTCCCCCTGAAAACAACATCTAAAGTAATATTTTCAGGAAGTTCAATGTTTTCGGGAATAGTTGGTCCGGCATGCATATTGAGATCATTTTTTCCTGAAATTATTTTAAGGTTTGGAAAATTGTATAATGCTTTTTTTACATCGGGTAACCCGGCAATGTTGAAATTGGTTTCCACAACGGTATTTTCACCGGTTCTTATATACAGGTCCCTGCCGGTCAGGTTGTTTAACGGTCCGCTTACGGTGCCATTTAAAGTGGTGGTGTTTGTAAGGTTTTTAAAGAATGGCAGATTGATTAAGTCATTTTTGAAATAGACCGCATCGTGATTTTTAAAAATCACATTCCGCATAACCATGTTCAGATCACTGAATTCATAATCCTGAGTAAACGACCCGAGTGAAGAAAATTGAATGTAAAAATCGGCATCAATAGTTGAGTATGGGGTTTTTAAATTAAGTTTATTTGCATTAATGGATGTTCCATCCATTCTGAAATTTGTTTTCAGATTGTCGATTACAAAACCATTCTGTTCAACTGCGCTGAATTCTTCTAAAGCGATGCTAACGAGATTTTTATCATAATAAAAATCACTTGCAGTAAAAGTCATGTGTTCGAATCCCAAATAATTGGAGTTAAATTCATTTTTTAAATCAGCAACATCACCAACCTGGTAAATAAATTTATTGTCAGCCATTTTCATCCGGCTTATATTAACTTCCCATTGGTTTCCGGAAGATGAAAGGGAATCATTAGTATGCCGGGCAGGTATTGATTCCTTATCGAAATTGTGGTAATGTATTTTGCTTTTCGCTAAGCTTAAACGGTCAAAAACAATTAATTCTTTTTGTATGTCAACCGAAGCATCTGTAAGTCCCAGTTGACTTAAAACAGAAATAACCGAAAGATAATTTACTGAATCGGAATAAGCTACTGTAGAATTTATTAACTGAAGTTTTTTGGCGGATATTCCCGGCAGGGTTTTTTCTTGATTTTTTGTTTGTGCATTTAACGGTTCACTCCTATGAACATCTACGGTTAATCCACTGATAAGTAATTCTTTGAAAGTGTATATAGATTCTTTTGGATCGATTTTCATAACATTGATATCCGACTTTTCCAACGCTGCATTTACCTTCATCCCGGCATAAACATCATTGTAGGTGAAAAATATGTTAATCAGTTTTACTTCACCGAGGATGAATGTCCATTTAGGAGGGGCAGGAATATTTTTATTCATTTGTTTGGTGGTATCGCTGAACGTTGTTACGAGAAAATTGTAGTTGAACAATGGGCTGGTCAGGGTACTGTGAAGTTTAATCGTTGCATTCTTCAAAGCAATAGAACTTATATTTATTTTCCTTGAAAATAAGTCGTAAAGTGCCAAGTTAACTTTCATTAATCCGGCATAAAATAAAGTATCGGATTGAGCATCTTCCAGGTAAATGTCTTCCAAAACTATTGCTTTGGGGAATGTAATACTTACATTTTTTACAGTCACTCTCGTATGGGTTTTACTGCTTACCCAGGAAGCGGCAAAATCAACAATTTTATTTTGAACAGAAGGGATTTGAATAATTAAGGCTGCCAAAATAAAAAACATTACAAAACCTAAGACTATCCATAAGGTAATCTTGACTATTCGTTTTATAATTATACCGGATCTACTCATCTTGAAAATGATAAAGGCAAATAATAATTATTCGCATAAATTGAATCCGGCAAATATCGAAGTTTATTACATTTGCCGGAATTTGTGTACATGACTGCTGAAAATAATTGCGTGATTAACAGTATCAAAAACAACAACACACCCCAACAAAGGAGTGCGGTGATGCTTTATTTATATCAGCAATAAAATCTTACTGATACAAAAGCTTATAAATTTCCTGTAAATCAGGCGACAGAATGATTTCTGTTCTGCGATTTCCTGCCCTTCCCTCTGTTGATGCATTCAGGTTAACCGGATGAAACTCGCCTTTTCCTGAAGCCGTTATACGTGCCGCATTAAAACCGTAATCTTTGGTAAGAATACGCACGATAGATGAGGCGCGGGCTGTACTAAGATCCCAGTTATCTTTAAACCGTTGGGTTTTAATAGGTATATCATCTGTATGGCCTTCAATGTCCACCGTGAAATCGTTAGTACTATTCAGTACATTAGCCAGCGATTTTAGCGCTTCTTTTCCTTTCGGATCAACCACATCACTGCCCGATTTAAATAGCAATTTTTCTTCAAGCGAAACATACACCTTGCCATCTTTTTGGAAAACATTCAATTCGTCAGTTTTATAATTTAAGAGTGCTTTCGAAATTGAATTTTTCAGACTGGTGGTTTTGTCGTTCTGAGA
>JBEPWX010000352.1:0-4407 GCA_041642235.1 Mariniphaga sp. | reverse complement strand
TATTCGAAAAATAAACTACCACAAAACCTTTTTATTGGGATGTTTATCGTGCAGCTTTTTTTAATGCCTTTGAAATATACCTCCAATATTTTTTATGGAATTTCCGGTTTTCCTCTCCAATTGTTTGGTAGAAGGATTGCGGTTCTTCATCAGGCTGAAATTTAAACGATTTTTTAGCTTCATAAAGGGCAGGTACCTCTGGATGAAATTGGACGGAAAATACATGTGGATAACGGCTGTGGGCCAAACCTTCTACAATTTTTCCATCTGAAGAAAGGGCTGTGACCTCCATCCCTTTGCCTTTTTTTTCCACTGCCTGATGATGGCTGCTGTATACCAGTGGAGTAAATTCCCCCTTAACCTTTACTTTTTTCCCGAAGAAAGGATTTTCTGTAAATTGAATCGAATGAAAGTTTATCCCCATCAGTTGCTGATCGTTTGAGATCTTCTGCCAGTAGTTGCGGTGCATGTTTTCTTTACCGGTTTTTACTGTAGCTTCAGGAGTTGATGCACCGTATATTTCTTCTGGTATATCCTGTATTAATGTTCCGCCGGTGGCTACGTTCATTGTCTGAAGACCCAGGCAAAAACCGGTAATCAGGTAATTCGGATTTTCATCCAGAAAAGGTATAAACTGTTCGTTTTGATAACCACCCAAAAGGTGGAAAAGAAATGTGGCTTCAAAATTATGCCTTTCAGGATCGGTTACAACTGAGAGGGTATTTTCTTCGCCATACATGGATGGTTGAATGTCGGGTCCTCCGAAAAAGAATATTCCGGCAGAATGTTCAAACAGTAACTTTAATTCTTTGGACAGGTTATTTGATTCGAATAGCTGGTTCTCATTTATAGGACTTCTGAATTCATGTAAAAAGATATTGTTCAATCCTTCTTTTTCTATGAATTGTGCAGTTTCTTCAAAATTGTACTGTTGGTCTTCATGATAAACACCAACAAAATGAACTTTTTTTGAATTAACATCTAATAATTTTTTTTCAGTAAGAAAAAGTACCGTTTCGATATTTGCCGTAGTTGGATTTGCCAGCAGGATATAAGTTTTATTCTTATCGAAATTTTCCCTGAAGAAATCCTGAGCCGTTAAATTCAGGCAATAAAGAAGTAAAAACACAGATAAAACTGATTTCATTGTTTTCATAAATGGTGAACTCCAAAAATAACATTAATTCTCCGATGAGAAAAGCTATCTTAGGTTAGAACTCCTGAAAAAAAGTAAATTGATATTCCTGATTCTTTAATCTTGTTACATTTGCACTACATTTATAAAAAGCAAAAAATGAAATTCAACTTTAAAACATCTTACATTATTGCAGTGGCAGCTATCGTTCTCGTACTCGTTTTATTTGGCGGCCGCATGTTTTTTATCATTGAAGCCGGAGAACGCGGAGTGGTATTCCGTCCGTATACTTCCGGTCTGGATACCGAGAATATATATGGTGAAGGTTTTCATATCATTGCCCCCTGGAACAGGCTTTATGTCTATAATGTAAGGGAACAGCAGCGTGATGAGACTATGGACGTACTTGATAAGAACGGATTATCTATCAGTACGGATATTACCGTCAGGTTCAATCCTACCTATAACAAAATCGGAAACCTGCACCAGCAGTTTGGGGTTAATTATATCAATGTTTTGGTCATTCCCGAAGTACGCTCCACCGTTCGCCAGGTGGCCGGACGCTATTCAGCAGAAGAGATATACTCAACCAAGCGTTCAGAAGTGGAACTGACAATAAAGGAAGAAACACGTCAGGTACTTGGAGAGAATTTTATTGACATGAGAGCGCTGCTCATCCGGTCAATTAATCTTCCAGAGCAGATAAAAGGTGCTATTGAAAGCAAACTGAAACAGGAGCAGGAATTCCTGGCTTACCAATACCGGCTACAAAAGGAGGAATCGGAAGCTGAACGCCGCCGGATTGAAGCTGAGGGGATTGCCGCGTTTAACCGTATAATAAATGCAAGTTTAACCGATCAGATTCTTAAACAAAGGGGAATTGAAGCGACTATTCAACTGGCTGAATCACCCAATTCCAAAGTAGTTGTTATTGGAAGTGGTAAAGAAGGATTGCCTCTTATTTTAGGGAACAATTAGGTTTGAAAATAAATAAATAAAGGCTGGTTTCTACCAGCCTTTATGTTGATTAACCATGAAGAAAATTAAAAACCCGTTTTCCCCTGCCGGGAGTGATACATATAATTGTTTCGGTTGTTCTCCGGACAATAAAACAGGTTTGCATCTTAAGTTCTGGCAGGATGAAGATGCAATCGTAGCTATTTGGGAGCCGCAAAAAGCATTTGAAGGATGGGTAGGTGTATTACACGGAGGAATTCAGGCTACCCTGATGGATGAAGCTGCTGCATGGCTTGTTTTTGTGAACCTGAAAACATCGGGTGTTACTACAGAATTAAATGTTAAGTATTTAAAACCTGCATACATTTCAAAAGGGCAAATAAAAATAAGGGCTACCCTTCAATCCAAAGATAATAGAGTGGCAAGGATTAAATGTACCCTGGAAGATGGCAGCGGGGTTCTATGTGCTACTGCGGAAGTAACCTATTTTTGCTTTCCCGAAAATATAGCCCGGGCAAAATACAACTACCCTGGGATTGATGCTTTTTTCGAAAAATAAAATACACAAATTACGCCTTCAGGATATTTATTTGGGTGCTTAATATGTTATTCAGGATTTTTTCTTATAACTGATAGATTTAATAGTCATCACCTTCATCGGGATTATCATAGCCGAATGAATAATCGTCGAGGTCTTCATCATCGAACTCGTCATAAATGGAAAGCCTTCTTTTAGAGCTTTTGTCTTTTTTGGCTGTTTGTTTTTTGGGTTTTCCTTCGAAGTTGTCTGCTTCGGTGTAATTTTTTTTGTTTACTTTCCGTTTCATTTTATAACATGCATTCTAATAATAATAGAAATCAAATTTTTAATAGATTATTTAAAGCCAAATTAAAAAAAAATATGCTTACAAAAAAATAAAAAAAGATTCATTTTTGAAGCATTTTTTTCAGAGTTCTGATATTATTGATAATTCAGTGGTGTTTTATAATAATTTTTAAGTTTTTTTCATAAATGGGAGGAATAATTATTTTACACATATACACGTGTTGCGAGGTAAAATTTAGAATTAAAATAAGCGTTGTTTTTGTGCTGTTATTCATTTTTTCGGGTTTTTCAGTTCTGGCTCAATCATCTAAGCGTTTGCAACGGATGTTTGATGAAGCCAGGCAATTGCATGCTAAGCAGGATTACCAGTCAGCAATAGAAAAAAGCCTGGGAATACTGGCACGTGATTCCACATTTGTAGAAGCACATATGCTACTTGCTGATATTTACCACTAAGGTCAGAAAACGGCCGGGGAGATTTTTCACCTGATTAAGGCAAAGGAATTCTCCGATATGCCTTTAATTTCTCTGCGCCTGGGAAATGCATATTTTTCGACAGGGGAATATGAAAAAGCTTTAACGGCCTTCTCCTCCTATATGAGTTCTGGTAAAATTAGCACTACCATGCAAAAAGAGGTAGAACGAAAAATGGAAAGTTGCCATTTTGCAGCAGATGCTATAAATAATCCTGTCGAATTTGAGCCGAAACGACTTTCAAATAAGGTAAACTCAGTCTTTGATGAATATTGGCCCAGCCTTAGTATTGATCTGCAGCAGCTTATTATTACCCGTTTGATAACGGCACCAGGACAGCAACCTCAGGAGGATTTTTACCTTTCAGAATATGAAAATGATGACGGATGGGGCACGGCTCAACCTGTAGCTGAAATAAACACCAGGGAGAATGAAGGAGCACAAGCTGTATCGGCCGATGGAACGATTTTATTTTTTACTGCCTGTAACCGCAGGGGAGGAGCAGGTAGTTGTGATATATACTATTCAGTGCGCAGGAATGACAGGTGGAGCAGTCCCCTTAACGCAGGAAACAAAGTAAATTCCGTTTACTGGGAAGCCCAGCCATCTTTTTCATCGGATGGCCGTTACCTGTATTTTACAAGCAACCGTCCCGGTGGAAAAGGAAAACGTGATATCTGGAGAGCAGAATGCCTGGGCTTCGATTCATCAGGAAAATTAAAATGGAATGAGCCGGTAAATCTGGGCGATAGCATTAATACACCCGGAAATGAAACTTCACCCTTTATCCATACAGGAAACCTGGATTTTTATTTTTCATCCGACTATCATATCGGGATGGGCGGATTTGATCTTTTTATGTCCCGGTTAATAAATGATTCTGTTTTTTCAAAGGCCCGGAATCTTGGGTATCCGGTAAATACTTACAGTGATGAACAAGGACTGCATATAGGTGCTGATGGACTTACTGCTTATTTCTCTTCTCAACGCGACAGCCTTACGGGACTTGATATAT
>JBEPWX010000351.1:0-4415 GCA_041642235.1 Mariniphaga sp. | reverse complement strand
TACCTGATTTTACAAAATCTACGGCATCGCGCCAGTGAGGATCACTGCGTTGCCACATACCTACCTGCACTACCGTATTGTACCTTTTAGCGGCACGCTCCATTATGTTTATTTCTTCGATTGAATTTCCCAGGGGTTTTTCGCAATATACATCTTTCCCCGCCTGAGCGGCTTCCACCATAGGCAAACAATGCCAATGGTCAGGAGTACCAATAATAATTACATTTATATCCGGATTTTCCAGCAACTTACGGTAATCTTTATAACCTGCTGGCTTTTTTCCCTGTATTTTTTCTGTTTCAGAAATACGCTGATTCAACACATTTTCATCAACATCGCATATGGCGGCACATTCTGTGTTGGGCTGCCGAAGGAATGATTTCAAATCAGAGAAACCCATTCCTTTTGATCCAATAAGGCCACATACCAGCCTATCATTTGCTCCCATACAAGAATTCACTGTCATTGGCATGGAAGCAATTATTCCTGCACCTGCAGTGGCCAGGGCTGACTTTTTAATAAAACTTCTTCTGTTTGTCATTAGTAATCTTATTTGATTTGGCTTATAAGTGAATCGGAAATAATTTTTTTTGATGGTTAACCAAATATATTAAGAATATAAATTTAGTACCCATTCCATCCATAAATTATTTCTATGCAATAAATCTGTATTTGTATAATTAATTCGTTCAGTGAAAAAATTAATAAAATCACCGATCCTTGTGCATTGCATCATCAAATGCCACATCAGAAGGTTTAAAATCACTATTTCTGACAAACTGACAAGCTTCAGCAGCTCCTGCTTCACGATTCATACCGGAATCTTCCCATTCAACTGAAAGAGGTCCGTTATATCCGATATCATTTAAAGCACGAATTATATTTTCAAAATTAACTTTTCCCCGCCCCAGACTCCTGAAATTCCAATAGCGACGATTGTCACCGAAATCAGCATGTCCTCCAAATACACCAATACCCATAGGTATATCGCTCCAGTATGCATCTTTCATATGAACATGCAAAATACGATCTGAGAATTCATAGATGAACTTCACATAATCCACATGCTGATAACTGAAATGACTGGGATCATAATTAAATCCAAATGCAGGATGATTATTCAGCACTTCCAAAGTGTGGTGCGCTGTATGAATGTCGAATGCAATTTCAGTGGGGTGTGCTTCGAGAGCAAACTTCACACCTATTTTTTGAAATTCATCCAGAATTGGAATCCAGCGGTCGGAAAACTGTTGGTACCCTTTCTCAATCATTGCTGAAGGTGTTGGTGGAAAAGGGTACAGCATGTGCCAAACGGGACTTCCCGTAAAACCAATAACGGTATCCAGCCCAAGCATTTTTGCCACTTTTGCTGTTTTAATCATTTCATCTGCGGCACGCTGCCGTACTCCCTCAGGATCGCCATCGCCCCATATGTAATCCGGTAAAATCCCTTTATGCCGCTCATCAATATAGGCATCGGAAACACATTGTCCTACCAGATGAGTAGAGATTGCATACAGTTTTAATTCATATTTTTCGAGAAGAGATTTCCGTTCGTTGCAATAATTCTGATCAGCCTTATTGATTTCCATATGGTCGCCCCAGGTGCATAATTCAAGACCATCATAACCAAAAGATTTTGCTTTCTGACACAACTTTTCAATAGGTAAATCGGCCCATTGTCCTGTAAAAAGAGTTACTGGTCTGGACATGTTTTGAAATTTTAATGTTTATAATTTATAAATTCAACAAGAATATAAAAGCATCATTCACCAAATTTCACCCATTTAATGTTATCGTTGTAACCTGCTTTAACCACAGTATCGATAAATTGCATCCCGCGGATACCATCTTCTATTCCCGGGAAATCGAGCATTTCGTCAGTGGGTTGCTTTCCTTCTGTTTTGGCCATTACAGTCATAGCAAAATTGCGGTATATATTTGCAAATGCCTCCAGATATCCTTCAGGATGTCCACCAGGAGTTCGTGTATTGTGAGTTGCTATTTTACTGCTCATGCTGGTTCCGGTTCGCAAAATTTGAGTAGGTTTATCACTCCACTTCAAAACCAGGCTATTTGGTTCATGCTGAAACCATTCCAATCCTCCTTTTTCTCCATAAACTCTGATTTTGATTGCATTTTCCTCACCTGCAGCTACCTGTGTTGCCATCAATACACCACTGGCACCATTATCATAGCGAAGAAGTGCAGCACCATCGTCATCGAGCTTACGATTTGAAACAAAAATATTTAGTTCGGCACAAATTTCCACCACTTCGAGCCCGGTAATATATTCAGCCAGGTGGTTGGCATGTGTCCCAATATCACCCATGCAACCGGCTTTACCTGAACGTTTAGGATCGGTGCGCCATGATGCCTGCTGATTGCCTTTTTCTTCTACATTTGAAGAAAGCCAGCCCTGCGGGTATTCTACATAAACCTTACGAATTTTTCCCAACTCACCGTTAGCGACCAGATGCCGGGCATGTTTTACTGCCGGATAGCCCGAATAGGTATGGGTTAGTGCAAGGGTTAATCCGGTTTCATCGAGTTTTGACTTCAGTTGGAGTGCTTCTTCAAGTGTAAAAGTAATGGGCTTATCAATAACTACATGAAAACCGTTATCTAAAGCCATCATTGCAGGATCAAAATGCACAAAGTTAGGTGTTACAATTGATACAAAATCCATGCGTTCACCTTCAGGAAGTAATGCTTCCTTCTCAAACATTTCCTGATAAGTTTCATAAACACGCTCTTCCGGCAGATAATATAATTTACCGGATGATTTGGAAATTTCAGGATTAACACTAAAACAACCACAAACCAGCTCAATTTGATTGTCCATTAATGCAGCCAGTCGATGAATGGCTCCAATAAAGGCATCTGTTCCGCCACCAACCATTCCCATTCGAAGTTTTCTATTCATAATTTTGATTTTTAATAGTTATCCAAAATCTTTTTGCCCATAAATTTAACAACTCTTTTGCTATGAAACAAAACTCTGAAAAGAAACCCTGTATTTAATGTTTGAGTGCATTGTTATATTTCCATAAGTTAACCCAGAAACTTTCCAAAAAAACCATTTATAGGATGAAATTCACAACAATTCATTATTTTAGCCAAAATATATATACTTCACAGAACTAAAGATTAAGATGATTTTTGCTATGGAAATCAGCTGTGAAATACGGATAGGTAATTAAGATTAAGAAAATAACTATATCGATAAAAAATGAAAAGAAGAAATTTCATTAAGAATGCTGCAACAGGTGGAATAGCAGTGGCAGGATTTGGATCCGCTTTAGGAGCATCAGCCACAGAAAGGGGAATATCAAACCAGGAAAAATTCAGGTTAAAATATGCTCCCCACCTTGGGATGTTTCCCGAGCATGCCGGCAAAGATCCGATTGATAACATAAAATTCATTGCAGATCAAGGATTTCGTGCTATTTTCGACAACGGACTTATGAAGAAATCGCCTGAACTTCAGGAAAAAATAGCTGCAGAACTTTCACGGCGTAACATGGACTGGGGGCCATTTGTGCTGTATGCCGATTTCAGCGCAGAATCAATGGTGCTTTTTAATGACGAATCGCGAAAAATGTTAAAAGACCGGCTATATGAAGGAATTGAAACATCGAAACGCACCGGGGCAAAACACGCCCTGATGGTTCCCGGCCGTTATAACCAGCGCCTTGAATGGGATTACCAGGCTGCCAATGTAATTGATACAATGCGTGAATTAAGCGACATTGCTGAAAAGGCAGGTATTGTAATCGTTTTAGAACCGCTGAATCGTTGGGACCACCCAGGATTGTTCCTGACCGGAATGCCTCAGACATATATGATTTGCCGCGCTGTTAACAGCCCTGCATGTAAAATTGTAAACGATATATACCATCAACAGATTACAGAAGGAAACATCATTCCAAACATCGATCGTTCCTGGAATGAAATAGGAGCTTTCCATATTGGAGATAATCCAGGAAGGAAAGAACCAACCACCGGAGAAATCAATTATAAAAATATTTTCAGACACATTTATCAAAAAAATTATGAAGGTGTGCTGTGCTGTGAGCATGGTAAAAGCAAGCCAGGAAAAGAAGGGGAACTGGCTTTTCTTAAAGCTTACCGCGAAGTGGACTCATTTGAAGTATAATTTAACGACTTTTTCTAATTACCGACATACCTGCATCATTTTTATATTTATCGGCTAATTTAAAAAATTGTTTTTGGGAAAGGGCAGTTAACTCCAGGGTCAAACTTCCATATTTTCCATCCACTTCCAGTTTTCCAATCAAAATTCTGGTTTTTTGACGTCTGTTATCCAATTCGTACATAGGAGTAATGTTTTTATTGGCCAGATTATTTAATTTGGTGAACCGGATCAAGAAATAGCCGGTTACCTCCTGAAA
>JBEPWX010000350.1:0-4424 GCA_041642235.1 Mariniphaga sp. | reverse complement strand
TCCAAAACCGACACGGCTTCGAATTGAACCATTTGTTTCAGTTACTTTTCCATCGCCTGTAGAATAAACCGGAGTTCCGACCGGAGCAGTAAAATCCATTCCATAATGCATTTTCCGAACTTTGTAAATCGGATGTAGACGGTAACCCCAACCACTCGCAGTCCGTTTTAGATCTTCATTGGCAACCGGCATTATAGCCGGTATGCTGGCCAACATTTTTTCCTTGTTCAGGGCCATTCTTAAGACCTCATCGTATGATTTGGATTGAATATAGGCTTCCTTGGATAAAATATCAAGTTTACGTGCCGTCTCAATTATTAGTTTTGAATTATTTAAATTCTCAAGATGCGAATATTTGTTAGTACCTCCAAAACCTGCTTTCCTCACTGAAGAGGGAATAGGATCGGCTTCAAAAATTATTCTGTAAATATTATCATCGCGCTGTTGTAAATCTTCCAGTACTTTTTCAATTCTGGATAGATCGTGAGACATCAGCTCATATTGACTAAGCAATTGTTGGTTTTCTCTTTTTATAGCCTTTGAACGTGGAGTTTCATAGTAATTAAGAAAAATAATAACAAGTATTATTGCCAATGCAAAACTGCTGGAAAGATATGTGATAAATTTTCCAATCCTTTCTTTGATAGAAATTCCCACACGTTCATAGCTAAGTGTGTCGGGGTTAAATTTATATTTCTTTTTTACCATATAGTAAAAAGCTATTTTTGTTTTCTCTGTCAAGCAAAATTAATTAAAACCTCTAACTTTGCAAGAATTTTCATTAAAGGTGTGAAATATTTCACACATTGTTATATATAAATAACTTTCAAAGACGCGATTTGTTTTTAGCAAAAGAGGAAAAAATTAACAAAAAGACAAGTAAAATATTGATAATGAGAACATCAAAAGAAATAAGATCAGCATTTCTAAATTATTTTAAAGAGAAAGAACATCAAGTAGTGAATTCAGCTCCTATGGTAGTGAAAGGCGATCCCACTCTGATGTTTACCAATGCCGGAATGAATCAGTTTAAAGATATATTTCTTGGGAATGAGCCGGTAAAATGGTCTCGAATTGCAGATACGCAAAAATGCCTTCGCGTATCAGGGAAGCATAATGATTTGGAGGAAGTTGGTCTTGATACCTATCATCATACTATGTTTGAAATGTTAGGAAACTGGTCGTTTGGTGATTATTTTAAGAAAGAAGCCATCGATTGGGCATGGGAGTTTCTTATCGACCGTATGGGAATTTCCCCCGAGAGAATATATGCCACTGTTTTTGAAGGAAGCAGCGATGATAACCTGAACAGAGATGATGAAGCTGCCGGATATTGGGAGAAATACCTTCCCGAAGAACGGATTTTGAACGGGAGTAAAAAAGACAATTTTTGGGAAATGGGTGATACAGGTCCCTGTGGTCCTTGTTCTGAAATACATATCGATTTACGTTCCAGTGATGAAATGGCTAAAATACCCGGTTATAACCTTGTTAATAAAGATAATCCTTTAGTTATTGAAATCTGGAATCTTGTATTCATTCAGTATAATCGTAAAGCAAATGGTGCACTGGTTGAATTACCTGCTAAACATGTTGATACAGGTATGGGATTTGAAAGATTGTGCATGGTTTTGCAGGGTGTTAAATCAAATTACGATACCGATATTTTTCAGAATATAATAGGTGAACTTGAAAAACTGAGTGGTATTGAGTATGGCGCCAATGAAAAAACCGATATTGCCATGCGTGTTGTTTCTGACCATTTGCGTGCAGTAGCTTTTGCAATTGCCGATGGTCAATTGCCCTCCAATAATAAGGCAGGTTATGTTATTCGCAGAATCCTGCGACGTGCAGTACGGTATGGATATACTTTCCTGTCGTTCCGTGAGCCCTTTATTTATAAACTGACGGAAATTCTGAAACATACGATGGGTGATACATTCCCAGAATTGGCAGCTCAGCAGACACTTATTGAAAAGGTAATGAAAGAGGAAGAGGAATCGTTTCTGCGCACTCTGTCAACGGGCATAAAACTACTCGATGACATTATATCGAAAACAAAAAATAATAAGGAAACCCAAATATCCGGAAAGGATGCCTTTGATTTATATGACACCTATGGGTTTCCATTCGATTTAACTGCACTTATTGCTCGTGAAAATGAACTGGGAACAGATGAAGAAGGGTTTAATTCGGAGATGGAGAAACAGAAAATCCGGTCACGCAATGCTGCACAACTTGATACAGGGGACTGGGTGGAAATAAGAAAAATTCATCAGACGAGGTTTCTTGGTTATGATCAGACCGAAGCCGAGGTACGCATTGCACGCTATCGTAAGGTCTCTCAGAAAAACAAGTCATTCTACCAGTTGGTATTTGATCATACACCCTTCTATGGAGAATCGGGAGGGCAGGTTGGTGATTCAGGATATATTGAAAGTGATGGTATCAAAATACAGATATTTGATACCCAAAAAGAAAATAATCTTATTGTTCATTTAACAGAACGTTTACCTGAAAATCGGGAAAATCTGTTTTATGCTGTGGTTAACCAGAAAAAAAGAATTGAAACAGCCAATAATCATACAGCTACACACTTGCTTCATAATGCTTTGCGTAAAGTTCTGGGAACTCATGTGGAGCAAAAAGGGTCACTGGTAAATGCCGATCATCTGCGTTTTGATTTTTCCCATTTTCAAAAACTATCAGATGAGGAGATAGAACAGGTGGAAGAGCTGGTAAATCGAAAGATAAGGGAGAATTCGATATGTGAGGAAGAGCGGGAGATTCCCATGCAAAAGGCGCAGGAAAAAGGTGCCATTATGCTGTTTGGAGAAAAATATGGCGAAATGGTTCGGGTGATTAAATTTGGTGAATCGGTTGAGTTATGTGGCGGGACTCATGTGGCTGCTACAGGACAAATCGGATTGTTTAAAATCGTTTCGGAAAGTGCTATTGCTGCCGGAGTTCGTCGTATAGAAGCAATTACCGGTAAACGTGCTGAAAAATTTGTAAACGATCAAATAAAAACGCTTAAAAGCATCCGTGAAATCATAAAAGGTTCTAATGATATTCTTGCCAGTGTGGGTAACCTGTTGAAAGAAAATACAGAGCTGACAAAGAAAATTGAAGCATTTAGCCGTGAACGACTTAAGGTTATTAAAGAGAATCTGAAGAGCAGAATTCTATCTGAGAATGGTATTAATATTATTGCCAGTCAGGTGGATGTTGATAATCCAGCCATGATGAAAGATTTGGCATTTCAGTTAAAAAATGAGGTGAATAATCTTTACCTGGTGCTGGGAGCTGATATAGAAGGTAAGCCAAACCTTACGGTGATGATTGCAGAAAACCTTGTTGACGAAAAAGGACTTAATGCCGGACAGATAGTAAGGGAAGCAGGTAAAGAAATAAAAGGAGGCGGTGGCGGTCAGCCGTTTTATGCCACTGCCGGAGGAAAAGATGTTTCAGGTATACAGGCCGCTGTTGACAAAGCACTAACTTTTATTAACTAAAATATTACAGGAGTAATAGTAATTACTTAACTGCTACTACAAGAAATTTTGTTGCGGTCCAAAAAAGATGCGGGTTCTCAATAAATAATGTATCGGCCTGGTTGTCTCCTGAAATATGGTATGATTCATCTGGGTGCACTGAGACAAGCTCAGCTTTTTTGGATTCCAGGGGGATGTAATCAAGTTCCCGGATATCAACAGGCGTAAAATGCTCCCGCGTAAAATCACTTCTCATCATGGGAGTACTTCCTATGCCAAGTATACCGCCCTGGCGTTCTACAATTCCCTCATCTTTAAGTTCGCTGATTGAGCCAACTGTATAGTATGCCCGGTTTAATGCAGTGGTCCGCATATTTAAAGAATCGGCCTGAAGGGTACTGTATTCAGTAGCTTCTGTAATTTGTTGCTGCAACAGGTCAATATTCTCCCGCTGTTCCTTAACCAGCTGACTTAATTCATCAACTTCTGTATCGCGCTTTTCAAGATTTTGCTGCAATTCTTTGGATTGTTTTTCCATTTCTTCAATCATTGACTGCAGCTTGCCAGACTGAACATTGGAAGCACCTAGCCGTCGTTTCATGGATGCGATAAGCTCCTGGTTCTCTTCCAGCAGGGAGTTAATCATTCCAATATCATCAATGATTTGATTTCTTTGGTTACCACTTAGCCTGCGCTCCGATTCTCCCGATTCGGGCATCATACGCTCCAGTCTTCTAATCGAATCAAGACTGGCCTGTATAGCAGAAAAATCTTCCCTGAATATTTCAATTGTAGAATCTCTTTGTGCAGTTACTGCCTGCAAACTGTCAACTTTCTGCTCCAGTTGTTCAGCTTGTCTTTTATAGTTTTCACAGGAAATTAAGAACAGAACTGCAAAAAATAATATAATGTACTTCATTGCTAATAATT
>JBEPWX010000349.1:0-4431 GCA_041642235.1 Mariniphaga sp. | reverse complement strand
CTCTTTTGGAAACCCTATGTATACTTGGAAAAAAACAACGCAAATATTGAATTTCATGCATCCGACATGTCCGGACAGTACCGTATTATAGCCGAAGGCATCAGCAAAAATGGTAAAATCATACATACCACTTCCCTGTTAAACATTACTGCTCCTAAACGGTAAATCAATTTGTTTTCCTGGAAAGTAAAATCTTAATCCAAAGGTCAACCAGGCGACGTTATAAACAATGGTTCCCTGGTGCCGTTTCTGCTTTTAACAAAAGGCAAACAGAGAGCAACATAACAATTCACTGTTGCTGAGAAATAAATTCATTTTGCCTTCCGTTTCTCTGACTGTGTCGTCCCAAAACATTAAATACCTTCTCCAGCAGAACCTCCTGATTAAAAGGTTTTGTCAGGTAGTCATCACAACCTGCTTCCATTGACAGTTTTATATCATCCTTCATAGCATGTGCAGAAACTGCTACCACAGGCAAATCCGGACGAAACTGCTTAATCAAACGGGTTGCCTCAAGACCGCCCATCACTGGCATTTTTAAGTCCATTAATACAATACTTATATTGAAATTTTCCCGGCAAGCATCTACGGCTTGTATACCGTTTTCTACCGAAATGCATTTTATATCTGCATGGTTAAGAATCATTTCCAGGTAAAGCCGATTCACGGAATCGTCTTCAGCTATAAGCACCACAAAGTCATTCCCGTTCAAGTCTGCAGGCACAGAAATGATCTCTTTAGCAGATATATCGGCACCTGGTAGTGTAAATGTCACTATAGTTCCACATCCTTTTTCTGAAGAGATTGCAATGGAACCTCCCAACAATTCAACAAGCCCCTTTGAGATTGAAAGGCCAAGCCCGCTTCCTTCATACCCCCTGGACAGACGCAAATCTTCCTGTACAAAAGGTTCAAATACCGTACTTACCTTGTCTGGTTCTATTCCCTTACCGGTATCTTCGACAAAGAACTCTATTTTTTTTTCTTTTAATAAATATCCCAACCGGATGTGACCGGTAGTGGTAAATTTTATTGAGTTTTCAATTATATAATGGAATATCTTCTTTAAAATATCTTCATCAGTTTCTATCAGAACAGCATCCTTCTTTTTGTTCAACTCCATCAATAATTCAATGTTTTTATTCAATATCTCATTTTTATAAAACTCATAAAGCTTATTTAAAAAGGAATGGAGTGAAAATTTCTTTTTCGCCACCGACATATTCCCGGAAGTAAGTAAAGAAATATCCATGAAGGAAGTTATGGTATCAATCAGCCTGTTGCTGCTTATCTGAAGGATATCGAAATATTCATTTTTTTCCTCCTCTGAGATACCGGGCTGCATAAGCATATTTCCAAAACCCAGAATCCCATTTATTGGTGTTCTTACTTCATGCGAGATATTATTAAGAAAGGCCGTTTTCAGGCGATCGGCAGCTTCCGCCCTTTCCTTCTCAATTATCAGATTATACTCAAGCCTTGTCTTTATTTTTACATTAACAAGCAATTGAGAAAAGATACTCAGCAACACTTTTTCTCCTTCTGAATAATCGTGATGATCCGTTATCCAGTCAAATCCAACGAAGCCGGTGCAATTTTGGCCCTCCATCATCGGAAGAGCAATGGTACTTTTAATTTCCTGGAGCTCCAGGACCTGCTTCAGGGGATCGTCATTTTCAAGTGACATTACATCGGCCAGATAAAAAGCCTCACCCTTGAGATGAGCATTAACAAAAGCTTCGATCCGATAAACATCGAGATTCTGCAAATTAGTTATCTGTGGTGATACTCCTTCAGCGCACCATTCATAGGTATTCCTGGCAATTTGTTTCTCCCAGTCGTACTCAAAAACATAAGCACGATCGGCAGCTGCGAACCGGCCCATTTCTTCAAGTGACGATTTAACTGTGCCATCGAGGTTCTCCACATGCACATTGATATAACCCGATGCAATTTTTATCAGTAACGACTGAAGTGCCGCATGGAATTTTAATGCCTCTTCTGATTTTTTCTTTTCGGTGATCTCATCCTTAACTGCAATGTAATGAGTCACCTCACCCTTATTATTTAATAAAGGGGCAATACTTGCATTTTCCCAATACAAATTGCCGTCCTTTTTCCTGTTCAGAATTTCACCATGCCAGTCTTTCCCTGCTAAAAGCGTATTCCATAATGTTGTGTAAAATGATTTGGGATGTTCTCCTGACTGAAAAATACGGGGAGACTGCCCAATTATTTCTTCAGGAGAATAACCTGTCAGTTCAGAAAGTTTAGGGTTAGCATATTCAATAATGCCATTGATATCGGTAATCAATATGGAGTCGGGGCTTTGTTCCACCACTTTTGTCAATTTAAGGGCCGTCTCCTCGGCATTCAGCCGTTTCATATAGCTGCTTAACTGGGACGCTACCACCTCAATTATCCTGACACTGTTCGAATCATAGGCATCCCGGTTTTTATAACTCTGAAGAATAATGGCTCCAACCACCATATCCCCATCGAACAGCGGAACACCCATCCAGCATTCCGACTCAGGGCCATACCTCACTAATTTTTCATCCTCAGCCAGTTTTTCCAACTCCGGATGCGTTAACAAGCAAGACTTTTTCTGCTTAATCAGCCAACCTGTGAGCGATGCTTCAGCAGGCCAGGATTGAGGATTTTCTTCACTTTTTTCAAAATCGACAGGTGAATAGAGCATTCCTGTTTCGTAATTAATCATGGCCAGTGTCAGGTTTTCTGCCTCCATCAGCTGGTTCAAATCGTGCTTGATGATTTCAAACAACTCCTGCAGGCTTTTTCTGTATACCATAGCTGTGGCAATATTGTACTGCATGGTATGCGCCAACTCCCTTTCTTTTAAATCGGTAATATCTCTGCCAATTCCAACCAACCCAATTACCTGACCATCCCTGTCACGCAGAGGTAGCTTCGAAGAAAGCAGCCATTTTTTCTCTCCGTGTTTATCGTAAAGTAGTTCTTCCCGGTTAAGCAAAGGTTTCCCGGTTTCCAGAATAAGCTGGTCGTCGGCATAGAAACGATCGGCTATTTCTTTTGGATAAACATCAAAATCAGTTTTACCAATCGCATCCTCTTCCAATTTCACACCCATATACCAAATTTCCTTTGGATTGACAAGCGTTTTCCGGCACAAAAGATCTTTTGAATAGATTGAATCGGGAATATTATTAATCAGTGTACGCAGCAACAGGCGTTCATTCTCTATAGTTTTTTCAGCCTCCAGCTTCAGGGCAATGTCGCGTATAATCATACTGGTAAATACCTCTCCTGAACTGTTCTTAAACAATGCAGATGATAGTTCAGCTGAAAAAACTTCTCCGTTTTTCCGGATTAACCGCACTTCACCTTTTGCTCTGCCAGCTTTTTTTCGTTCAGCAAGTATATCAGTCAACCGGTGGTCCGTTCTATCGATGACACCTTCCCTGCCCAGTTTTACCAGCTCTTCTTCTGTACGACCAAACATTTCACATGCAGCAGAGTTCGCCGACACAATTTTACCATCGGGCTGAGTCAGTAAAATAGCGTCCATGCTGTTTTCAAAAAACGCCCTGTACCGCTCTTCACTTTCCCTTAAATCTTCCTCGCTTTTCTTATGTGCCTCAACTTCTTTTTTTAAATCTTCCAGCAATTCGAGTGTTGCATTGTGCGTCATCTTTAATTCCCTGGTCTGCTCTTCAACCAGCCGGGCCAGGTGTTCCTCTCTATTTCGTTTTTCTACCCGGTTTGCCTTTATTGTCTCCATCGCCCGAATTTTAGCAATCAGCTCCGCTTCATCCACCGGTTTCGTAAGGAAGGCTTCTGCTCCGGCTTCCAGTACCCGGAGACGGCTTTCCTTATCGCCTGTTAAGGTGGTAACAAAAACTACCGGGATATCGGACAGCTTTACATGTGACTTTATTTTTCTGCATACTTCATAACCATCCATACCCGGCATAATCACATCAAGAAGAATAACATCAGGGTCCTCTGACAGGGCAATATTTATTCCCTCATCTCCATCAAGGGTGGTTAATACATTGGCTTCTTTATAAACCTCCATAATAAATGCCTTCAGTCTAATAAGGCTATCGGCATTACCGTCAATGGCAAGAATTTTAATCTTTCTATTTCCCATAAAGTATAACTTTCAGGATCTCTAAGAAGACTTTGTTATCGATTGGTTTAGGTTTATATGCACCAAATCCGTGGACAGGAATTATTTCCCTGTGGCATTTCAGGGCATTTGTTGTAAGTGCAATTGCAGGAATATACTCCAGGTGCGAATTGTTAAGGATGGTTTTAAAGGCACCAATACCGTTCATTTCGACCACAACGGCCAGCAAGGCAAAAAAACCCGCAACCAATTGGGTTTTTATGCATAAATCCATTATTTCCATTTGGTTTATACCTGTTTAAGTTAAATTGTTTTAT
>JBEPWX010000348.1:0-4449 GCA_041642235.1 Mariniphaga sp. | reverse complement strand
AAAACCCACATCCAGGAAATCTTCTATAAGGATTTCAGCCTGATTGGAACTATGCTTTAAAATCTCAAGTACTTTACGAGCTTCATTAAGTTCAATGTCACCCTCCAGCATACTTATGCATGCTTTAATGTTGTTCAAAGGGGAGCTTAAATCATGCATAATCGACTGAATGAACTCCTCGCGGTATTCGTCTTCAATTTTCAACCGGTCGGCTTTTAATTCGGCAACTTGTCGGGCTTTTAGCTGTACATTTTGCTTTTCCCTAAAAAAAACCTCTGCCGCCTGTTCAATGGCATAATCAATGGAATGCATTATTATATCCCTGTCCCCTCTGTTGGTAACGGGGGTGTTATCATCGATAACTTTAAATATTACTGCTTTTAAAATATTATATTCCTGAATAATGTGTTTCAATGAATAGGCTCTATATTGGGCCCTGTCCAGCCCATGTTGCTCACTATGTGAAATAACTGACTGGGTGTCGTTTGTTTCTATCACATCTATTATTGAATCAATCAAATCGGGAACACTATTTTCAATAACTGTTTTGTTGTAATTATTTGCAACAGGAATCTCTTTTCGAACCCTAACTAACCAATTATTAAGTATCTCATTCTTTTTTAAGCGAAGAATTTTAGCAGTTTCCATAATGGTTTTATTTCACTAAAAATAAAACACTCTTAATCAATTCATTGTTTAAAATAATATGAATCATTGGGTACTATATTAGAAATTACTTAAGTTTAATATTCTAAAAATGAAAACAGAAATGATTATAAAAATTTCAGGATCATCGGGCTATCTGGGGACTATTATCTCAAATGAATTAATTGAAAATGGTCATCGGGCAGAAGGCATCAGTCGCGAATTGCTTTATGGCCCCGTAGAACAGTTGGCCAATGAGCTGAAAAATGCAGATGCTGTAATTCATCTGGCCGGAGCCCCAATTCTTCAAAGATGGACTGATGAAAATAAAAAAGAAATTATTGACAGCCGGGTTGTAACGGCTCAAAACCTTGCAAGCGCAATTAAACGTCTGGATATTAAACATCGTCCCCGTAAGGTGGTTTCGGCATCAGGCATCAGCATCTTTGCTCCGGGAAAAACCCACACCGAGAAAAGCACTGATTACGCCAAAGGCTTTTTAGGAGAAGTGGGAAAGCAATGGGAAAAGGTCTGGGAACTGCTTCCCGGGGATGTTGAATTAACCATTTTCCGGATGGCTGCAGTTCTTGGAAAAAAATCACATGCCATAAAAAAAATGAACCTTCCTTTTAAAATGGGAGTCGGAGGAAAAGTAGGCAGCGGTAAACAACCCTTTCCATTTATTCACGAAACCGATGTGGCCCGTGCTTATACCTGGGCCATTGAAAAACCTCAAATTAATGGCATATATATTCTTGCTGCTCCAAACCAGGTTAGCAATACTGAATTTACGAAGGCAATGGCAAAAACCTTAAACCGCCCGGCTGTTACCACCGTTCCTGCCTTCGCTTTAAAATTGATATACGGACAAGCAGCAACATTGCTTATTAAAAGCCCGGCTGTTCATCCTGAAAAGCTGTTGAATGAAGGATTCCAGTTCAAATATGAAAATATTGAACAAACATTGAAGCAGATATATCATTAAAAAAATTTTCAAATTAATATGACACCATTTATAAAGTTATTTCTCTTTTCTTTAAAACCATTTGAATTATAAGATGTCATGAACGAATCAGGAATTAAGTCCCCTCAAAAACAAAGGGAAAGAATATTCGTTTTACAGGTAAAGCATATCCTTTCATGAAGATATTTTTATACATGAGAAATAACCTTATTGCAGAAAGATCAATTTAAATGATTACAAACATTCAGTTCAAAAATAACCTTTTCTCAATACTTTTTTCATTTGTATTTATCGTGCTGATAGGATTGGTTGATTATTATACAGGGTCAGAAATTGCATTATCCGTTTTTTATCTGGTCCCTATACTGATTCCTGCCCTGCAAAATAAAATAAAATATCATCATATTGTAATAACTGTCTTATTCGCTGCAGGAATATGGTTTCTCGCTGAATATATAACCAAAGATTATTCAACTATTGGGTTTCCTATTTGGAATGCATTTGTACGATTTGTTATTTTTATGCTTGTGAGCCAACTGGCATATTATTTAAATCAAAAACATCAAAAACTTATTGAAACCAATAAAATACTTGAAAAACTAAATGATGAAAAAAATGAACTCATAGGAATTGCAGCACATGATTTACGAAATCCATTAGGAAACATTTTTGCTTTTTCCGATCTGTTTATTACAAGATATGCTGATAAAGCTGATCCCAATGCTGTGCAAATCATAAAATATATAAAATCTATTAGCAGCAACACGCTCGAAATGCTTGAGAAACTGCTTGACATTTCCAAAATTGAATCAGGAACTGTTTCACTTTCTCTTAAACATCAGGAATATGTACAATTTGCCAGAAAATATATTTCTTTGAATCAAATGCTTGCAGATAATAAGCAATTAAAAATTAATTTTAAACCGCAGGTGAAAGAGATTTATTTTTCGTTCGATGAGCATTACCTGAGTGAAGTATTAAACAACCTGCTTACCAATGCTATAAAATTTTCCTATCCGAACAATGAAATAACAGTAACGATATCTGAGAATACGAAAATTATAAAAACGGAGGTTACAGACAGAGGCAAGGGTATACCCAAAGAAGAACAAAAACAATTGTTTCATTATTTTCAAAAAACGAGTGTAAAGCCTACAGCTGGTGAAAAAAGTACAGGATTAGGTTTAGCCATTGCAAAAAAAATAGTGATGGAACATAACGGCAAAATTGGTGTCGAAAGTGAGCCGGAAAAAGGATCAACTTTTTATTTTGAGTTACCAAAAGAATAATAGTAATTTAATAATTCTGATTAAATTAATATAAAGGAACTGGCCAACATGAAAAAGCTCTATATAAAAAACATGGTATGCAACCGCTGCAAAATGGTGGTAAAATCGGAGTTGGAAAAATTGGGACACAAGCCTCTTCAGGTGGAATTGGGAGAGGTCACACTTTCCAAAGAACTTTCTGAAGAAGAAATAGCCAACGTGGATATACTATTGCATGATCTGGGCTTTTCTGTTATCGATGATAAAAAAAGTCAGCTTATCGAAAAAATCAAGACCCTCATTATCGAACTGGTACATCAGCAGAATAACCAGCTCAAGAGTAATCTTTCTAATTACCTAAGCAGCAAACTAAATCAAGATTACACCCATATGACCAACCTGTTCTCAGAAGTTGAAGGCACAACAATAGAAAAGTATTTCATTGCGCAAAAAATTGAGAAAGTAAAAGAACTGCTGGTGTATGATGAACTTACATTAAGTGAGATTGCATATCAGCTTAATTACTCCAGTGTTTCACACCTCAGCAACCAGTTTAAGAAGGTTACCGGCCTCACACCAAGTCATTTTAAAAACATCCGCATCGAAAAACGAAAACCACTCGACGAGGTGTAAATTATATAACTCTTTTCAATAATCATATAATATTCCAATGCCCTTTTATGGTGATCTTTGCATTGATAAAAACATTTTACAAAGGATAGCCATGGAAAACAAAATAAAAAATCCGGTGTACATCCCGGTTGAAGGTGTCGATAATGAGCACAATGCCCGCATTCTTGAAGAAAAATTGAACAAGGTAAAGGGAATTGCTTCGCAGCGGGTGGAAATCAACAACCGCAGAGCTGTTATCGATCCGGCCAACGGATTGCCTGTTTTACCAGAAGCCGTGAAAGTAATTCGCAGCCTGGGATATGAGGTTCCGTCCGTAAAAAAAACATTTCCTGTGCTTCATTTAAGCTGTGCTTCATGTGCCGTAAGCTCCCAAAGTATGGTACAGGCAAAGGAAGGAGTAATTAATGCATCGGTAAATTATGGTACAGCATCACTCACAGTGGAATACCTTCCGAATGTTATCAGGCCGGAGGATATGCAGGAAGCACTGCAATCGGTAGGATACGATTTAATTGTGGAACCCGATGCTGATACTCCCGATACACTGGAAGAAATCAGGGAAAAAAAATTCCGGAAGCTTAAACAACATACAATTGGGGCAGTTTTGTTTTCGCTGCCGGTGTTCATAATTGGCATGTTTTTCATGAACATGCCCTATGCCAATATAATTATGTGGATTTTCACAACTCCTGTAATCCTCTTTTTTGGAAGGGAATTTTACATTAATGCCTGGAAGCAGGCCAAACACCGCACTGCAAATATGGATACGCTGGTAGCCTTAAGCACCGGTGTGGCCTATATCTTTAGCGTATTCAATACCATCTACCCGCAATTCTGGCACAGCAGGGGATTGCATGCCCATGTTTATTTTGAAGCAGCAGCTGTTATTATAGCTTTTATCCTGATTGGAAAAATGCTTGAAGAAAAAGCAAAAGGAAA
>JBEPWX010000347.1:0-4451 GCA_041642235.1 Mariniphaga sp. | reverse complement strand
GGTCGGGATGAGTCGAAAGACCAGTGGACGTTCAAACGACCAGGCGCTCAAATCCTGTTAGTCAGGGGTTTTACGCAAACGGAATTGATGCGGATTTTTTTATTCACGAATAAAACTTTTTACAATTAGGAACAGCAGAATTAATGCTCCTGTAAACATGGAAATTCTGGCAATATAATCACCATATCGTACATAAAATGTTATCTCGTCATTTAAATTTACCTCATCAGAAATGGAGGTTTCTGTCCACCAAGAGGTTGGTTGATGAATATCGCCCCGTTGATTAATAAAGCCCGATATACCAGTATTTGCTGCACGTGCAACACTCCGGCGGGTTTCAATAGCTCTGAGTCGTGAAAAGGAAAGATGCTGTTTATAGCCGGAAGTATTTTTCCACCATCCGTCATTGGTGATTACTATAATCACTTCTGCTCCTTTCCGTATAAATTGAGCAAGATATCCACCAAAAACGGATTCATAACAAATAACCGGTGCTGCTTTTGTGCCGTTTCTTAAAACAAAATTTGAAGGCTCCTCCTGACGACCCAGACTACCGGTTGTTCCTCCCAGATCAAAAACGACATCATTCAATACCGATAAATGCTTCCTGAAAGGCATCTTTTCCACTCCCGGAACCAATATCGATTTATGGTAAAACTGAATTTTTTCGTCTTGTCCGATAAAAACTGCTGAATTAAAAACATCATAGGGCGTTCCGTTTGAAATACGTGATGTCGGTGTTGCATTTTTAGGGTCAGGGTAAGTTCTATGCGTTGATGCTCCGAAAATAAATTCTGTTTCAGCATTTTCCCCGATCCATCGGTTCAGTTGCCGATAAAGCAAATTATTGTCAAGCCTCTCAATATTCCAGTCGGGCCATCGTTCAAAAACCGTTTCAGGGCCAATTACAAGTTGTGTATGTTTTGTTGTTTTTTTTTCTGCCAGTTCAATGAATTTTTGAAGCTTTTCTTTTTCTGCCTGGAAATCATATCGTTCGCTATAGGGATCGATGTTAGGCTGAACAATCACGACATTTAACGGATTTTCTTTTTCTGTGTATGAATTATACATGAAATAAGAAATTATCATTGGAATAGCTACAAACAGAACCAGACCGGTAGCAGGTCCAATTAATGATTTCAGCGAATTCTTGTTTTTAATATACAGGAAAAGCCTGAAAATTATAATATTAACTGCAAAGACCCATAAGGTTCCTCCTAAAATGCCTGTATATTCATACCACTGAATGATTTTTATATCATTTGCAAACCCATTCCCTAAATTTAGCCAGGGCCATTCAATATCCCAATGATAATGAAAATACTCAAATGAAATCCAAAAAGCAATCAAAGCAAGGTAGGCCAGATTTGGCTTGAATTTACGCCGGGCAGCGTGGGCCAGCCACCAAACGATTGACATTAAAAAAGAATTGGCAAGGATGGCGAGTAAAGCTCCAACTACTGTTGCGTAAGCTATCCACCAGGTAGTAATGCTGTTCCAGACTATAAATGCCAGTAAGGCATGGCCCCAAAATGATACACTTCTATACTCTGACTTATGACTGACAAAATACTGATCGAGCAGCAATAAGGGAAAAAATGCAAAGAACAATATCCATCCGGGGAATTCAAGCCAGGCAAAACTTAGAAGTATCCCGGTTAAAATTGAAAGAAACAAACGAATAATACGGTTCATATTTATAAAATATTGCTGGCAACTATTTTTTTACTTTTTTTGGTTGCACGTTCAAAAACAAAATCAATCTGGCCAAGTACAAGGCCACCCCACCATGCCAGGTTCACAATTATCGGATTGCCCGCTTTGTTTTTTATGACAGCAGGTTCTTTAATGAAGAAGTGAGTATGCCCGCTGATAATAAGATCAGTATGAAAGGTTTCTGCAGCCAGATCCATATCACTGAACCTGTTGTCGCGATAACTATGACCCTGATGCGAAAGGCAGACAACCAAATCACACTTCTTTTCTTTTTTTAGAAAGTGTTCCATTTCACGAGCTGTGGTTATTGGTTCCAGATATCTTGTTTCTCCATAGTGAGTCTTAGCTACCAATCCCTCCAGCTTAATGCCGATTCCATAAACACCAATTTTTATTCCTGATTTCCTGTAAATTTCCCAACGTGGAATTTTACCAGCCAGCACGGTATCGGAAAAGTCGTAGTTGGAATTTATAACCGGAAATTCTGCCATTGATAAGGCATTGTACAACCCTTGCAATCTGTTGTCGAATTCATGGTTTCCAATAGTGGAGGCATCATATCCGGCAGCACTCATTAATTTATAAATAAATTCACCTCCAAAATAGTTAAAATATGGGGTTCCCTGAAATGCATCTCCGGCATCAAATACCAATGTATTTGGATTTACTTCTCTTATGGATTTTATAAATCCTGAAATTCGCGCAATTCCTCCTGTCCCTTCATAATCGGAATTATTACCTGAAAAAGGTTCAACATGAGAATGAATATCGTTGGTATGAAGAATTGTGACTGTAATGAAATCATCGGCAGCAAAAGCCTGATAGGGACTTCCCAGCGCAACTCCTGCGGCTCCAAATCCTAAATTCTTTATAAAAAATCTTCTGTTCATGTCTATTCATTTTTATATTCAAAACCAATCTGATCCTCTGGTTGAATATTTTGCTGCATCAGATGTTATTGACTGTATGTAATCCTGTTGTCCGGCTTCACATATATGTCTTCTCCCATTTTATATTTCCGTTCCATATATGAAATAATAACATCCCTTATCTTCCTGTTTGTCGTAATTATTTCGCTGCGTTGAGTCAGCACTTCCATACCATCTCCTCCTGAAGCAACATAATCATTGGTAACCATCCAGTACTTTTCTTCAGAATTTAACGGTTTATTTCCTATTTTAATACCTGTTGCTTTGTTTCCTTTTATTGTAAACCGTACACCACCTACACTGTCTCCTCCTTTGGTTGCAATGGCATCCAGAAATTCCTGAACTTGTGTGCCGGAAAGCTGCAAAAAAACCATCTCATTTTCAAAGGGCATAAGTTCAAACACTTTACCTACCGTAATTTCACCTTTGGGTAATAATGTTCTTATTCCTCCATAATTAAAAAAAGATAAATCGGGTTCAATTTTTCTGTCAATATCCTGTAATGTTCTTTTTCCCTCCTCAAGAAGTAAATCGGCGAGAAAATTAGTGAGATTGCTTTCAGGTTTATTTTTTACCATCTGTTCCCGTGTTTTTGAAATAACCCGGGTAATATTTTCATCCAGCTTCTGTTTATATGGTAGATAAATGGATACAAGTTGACTATCGGTTGGAAAAACAGAATCTGTAACAATATAGTTACGCATTTCGGTTGATGTTTGAACATACGGGGTTTTGCATGTTCCCGAAATAAAAATCCAAGTTATCAACAACGTATAGCTGAAAGATCTTCGCATTTTTTAAGAATATTAAAAAAACTTACTGTTAATTTAGTGCTAAGTTTAAAAATTACCGGCAAAAAAAGATAAAAAACGGGTATGTTTGAGTTAAAACTTCATATAAAACTATACAACTATATTTTTTTAACATTTATCTTCATTTTGAGTTTGTTGACCTTTAGTGCTCATTCGCAGGAGGTTGAAGTAGTTGCAAAGGAAGGAGAAGGTATCTACAGGCTCCTTACCAGAAACGGACTTTCTGTATCGCAATATATGGATTCATTTATTGAACTAAACAGAGATAATCTGGGCCAACAAAATACATTATATGCAGGAAGAAAATATAAACTTCCTGTAAAAGGAAACGAAACAGTGGTTAAGGCTGGCGGAAGAAGTGTGCATTACGAGATTTTTGGGAAAAACTATGCCAATGTCGAAATATTGGATGAACAGCTTAAAGGCACTGTTTATTATCTGGTTTCCGGACATGGAGGACCTGATCCAGGGGCAGTAGGCAAATATTCCAACAGGCTGTTATGTGAAGATGAATATGCGTACGATGTTACCCTGAGACTGGCACGAAATCTTATTCAGCATGGTGCTACAGTGTACATGATAGTCAGGGATCCCAATGATGGTATTCGCGACGACAGTTATTTAAAGCCCGATAAAGACGAAGTTAATTACCCTAAGGAAAGGATTCCGATTAATCAGCTAAGAAGGTTAAGGCAGCGAACTGATGCAGTAAATGAATTGTATAAGAAACATAAAGGAAATTTTCAGCGAATGATTGTTCTTCATGTTGATTCAAGAAGCCGGGGTGAAAATATTGATGTGTTTTTTTACCACGACAAGCAAAGTAAATCAGGAAAAATAGCCTCCGGTATCCTGCAAAAAACATTTAAGCGAAAATACGATTTGCATCAACCCGGCAGGGGATATAATGGTACAGTGTCTGACAGAAACCTTTATGTGGTGCGTAATAGTTATCCCGTGGCCATCTATATTGAATTGGGCAACATCAACCATC
>JBEPWX010000346.1:0-4452 GCA_041642235.1 Mariniphaga sp. | reverse complement strand
AAACTGAAAATTTTATTAACATCAATAAAAACATTCATATTTGCTCTTGATGAACTGATTTTGCTGAATTTTTTATGTGCTGTAGTATTTGAGAGGGTAGTTCTTAATATCATACTTCTAAGATATTCATGTAATCCATTTTTAGTATTGGAAAATACCATGAAATTATTGTAAAAGGATACGTAATTTGCCTCAGCCATAGTAAATGGATTTCCAAGCCATAATCCTGGAAAAGATGGATAAGGGAATTTATATATCGGAAATTTTATTTCATTATCGACAGAAAACTCCGATAAAAATTCATCAGGATCTTTACCCGTGCGTGTTGCAAAGCCAAAGATTAATTTTCTAATCTGTTCCTCGGCTGCTATTCTTCCATTGGTATGAAGAATAAAATAAACAGTTTTATCGGCAGGATTAACTGGAATCGTATTTGCAGCAACAATTACCTCGTCCTTTAGAAGATCAATAAACAACCTGCGAATGTTTGTCCGAATTCCTCTGTCAAACCGTTTCATTCGCTCTTCACGATGATAATAATCTGAAGAATGAGCATAATACTTCTCTAATCGTTCAAAAAATTTATTCTTTTCAGAAAAGGAATAATTACAATAAAATGATGTATTTACTGGCAATATTTCTTCAGCATGAAATAATACCGGCTGCTGATCATTAAAAACAGCAAGAAAATGATTCAAGGAATCATCTGCAGCAGAGTTGCCTCTTAACAACAGGTGATCATCTCCAAACTGAAAGTCTAATTCACTCCAGCTTGCAAAATCCCTGAATTTTGAGGCTTGAGCTACGGGTTGAAATTGGATAGGTGCACCGAATTCATCTGTTTTTTCAAAAACTTTCCTGTTTAACAGGTCACCAAGAAAACCATCAAATCGTGAATGATTAAGAAAAAATGAAAGTCCTTTTGACCCAGCTGTTTTATTTATTTTCTGAAAATAAGGGTTTTTTAATATACCCGAAGATGACATCTGTAAGATTACCTGTTCAATTAAAATAGATTTGGTGCTGACAAGCAGAAGGTTATTTATAAATGAATAATACAGCGGAACATCTGATTCGCCACGATCTATTTTGGTAATTGTATGTTTCCCATAATTACTTTCGTGGTAGGTAAAATTTGAGGGGGGATAAAGAACATTTAAAAATATTTTTATCGATTTTTGTTGTGATCCTGATTCTGCTTTTTTTATGATCAGAGGCACCAGTTGATTTCTCCCTGTAATTCCCCAGGTGATTAGAAAAGGATTATTTAGAATATTTTTTGATAATATTTCGTTAGTTGTAATCATAGAATCTGCTTTATGAAAAAAGTCAAACCATGATTTACCTATTCCTGCTTTTATAAGTTCACTAACTATGGCGTTGTTAGTGGAAACAGATTTTGCTGAACTAAATTCGAAGAAGAAAGGAGCTGATATCGGAATTGCCCTGTAAACAGTAGAATCTTTTGAAAAATTTGACTGTTTGCCGGAAAAGTAGAAGTACCCGGTAGCCGCTGCAAGAACAAGAATTAAAACTATTACAAGGTATCGTTTCATCTTTTCCTGAATTTTCCTTCAAAACTACAAAATTCATTAATCCGGCATTTTAATTTCGGAAGGAGTAATGAAGGAATTGTTGTTAATAACTTATATCAATATAACAATGTGTGAATTGTATACTTACCAGGATGTTCCCATTGGAAAGATGAAATTTAATATTTAATAAGATTAGAAGTGGAATGAAAGCTCTGCCTTTACTAAAATACTGGGATTTTTACAGCCTCAGTAGTTCCAATTATCCGATAATGCATACAGCTAAACTGAAACGTGCGAATTTTCCTTTTCCTGATTCAGGAAAAATCACACGGTTCAATATATATTTTTTAAAATAATTGTTAAAGTTGTTTTGCTACTTCCACTTCCTGAAAAGCTTCTACATGATCACCCACTTTGATATCATTAAAATTTTCAATGTTAAGACCACATTCATATCCGTTCTTCACTTCTTTAACATCCTCTTTGAAACGTTTGAGGGAACCTAAATTTCCTGTATAAATTACAATTCCATCGCGAATAACCCTGATTTTCGAATTGCGGTTAATTTTTCCGTCACGCACTATGCACCCGGCAACCGTACCTACTTTTGTCACCTTGAAGATTTCAAGTACTTCTGCAGTACCTGTAATTTCTTCCTTAATATCAGGAGAGAGCATACCTTCCATGGCTGCCCTGATTTCGTTAATGGCGTCGTAAATAATAGAATAGAGGCGAATATCAATTTGTTCTTTCTCAGCCAGTTTTCTTGCACTGAGTGAAGGTCTTACCTGGAAGCCGATAACAATGGCTTCTGAAGCTGCTGCCAGCAGAATATCTGATTCTGAGATCTGACCTACTGCTTTATGTTTGATGTTTACCTGGATCTCTTCTGTTGAAAGTTTGATCAATGAATCGGAAAGTGCTTCAATGGAGCCATCCACGTCCCCTTTTATGATAAGGTTTAGTTCCTGAAAGTTGCCAATGGCAATACGTCGTCCAATTTCATCAAGGGTAATGTGTTTCTGAGTACGTAATCCTTGCTCCCGGGCAAGCTGCTCCCGTTTATTTGCAACGTTTCTGGCATCGCGTTCATTTTCCATTACATGGAATTTATCACCAGCCTGCGGGGCACCATCCAGACCAAGAATAATGGCCGGTTCAGCAGGACCTGCTGTTTCAATCCGCTGGTTTCTTTCGTTGAACATTGCTTTTACATGGCCAAAATACTGACCGGCAAGCACAATATCGCCGGCTTTTAAAGTACCTGTTTCTACAAGGACTGTGGCTACATAACCCCGGCCTCTGTCCAATGTCGATTCTATAATGGTTCCCTTTGCTCTTCTGTTTGGATTGGCCTTAAGCTCAAGCAATTCAGCTTCAAGCAATACTTTCTCGAGCAGGTCGTCGATACCGATTCCATTTTTTGCCGAAATATCCTGCGACTGATATTTTCCCCCCCAGTCTTCAACCAGAAAATTCATATTAGCCAGTTCTTCTTTAATCCGCTCAACATTAGCACCTGGTTTATCAATTTTATTTATGGCAAATACTATTGGTACACCTGCAGCCGTAGCATGGTTGATGGCTTCCACAGTTTGAGGCATGACGTTATCGTCGGCAGCCACAATAATGATTGCGATATCGGTAACCTGTGCTCCACGTGCACGCATTGCTGTAAACGCTTCGTGTCCGGGTGTATCAAGAAAAGTTATCTCGCGACCATCCTCCAGGCTAACGTGATAAGCTCCGATATGCTGTGTAATCCCACCAGCTTCACCTGCAATTACGTTGGTGCTGCGTATGTAGTCGAGCAATGATGTTTTTCCGTGATCGACATGTCCCATTACAGTAACAATTGGAGACCGGTGAAGTAAATCCTTTTCGGTATCCTCGTCTGATTCAAAGGAATCCTGAAGATCGGCACTCACAAACTCAACCTTATAGCCAAATTCATCGGCAACAACCGAAAGTGTTTCTGCATCGAGCCGTTGGTTTATGGAAACAAATAATCCAAGGCTCATACAAGTGGAAATAACTTCGTTTACATTTACATTCATCATAGTTGCCAATTCACTCACCGACACAAATTCAGTCACCTTCAGGATTTTCTTACCTTCTATGTTTTTCTCCTGGTCTGCATGTTTCCTTTCGCTGATAGCTGCTCTTTTATCACGGCGGTGCTTCGACCCCTTAGATTTACCTTTAGAAGTAAGCCGGGCCAGTGTATCTTTAATCTGTTTTTGAACTTCGCCTTCATCCACCTCTTTTTTTAGCAACACTTTTTTCTTTCTTCCGGTTGCTTTTTGAAGTTTCGGTTCAGTCTTACTCCGTTCCTGTGATTTATCTTCAAGCTTAATCCTTCCGGTTTCCTTTATTCTTTTCCGGCGTTTTTTCTGTAGTGCTTCTTCTGCAATATCTTTTTGTTTTCGAAGTTTCTTTTCCGGCAAATTTATTTTGCCCACTACTGTTGGTCCATTTAGTTTACCTGCCCTGGCTTTTATTATTTCTTCTTCCTTTTTGGCTGATTTTTCTTCCTGTGTTTTTTCTTCCTGTGTTTTTTCTGCCGGTTGTTCAGGAATATTTTTTTCTGGTTTTATTGTGCCGGTTTTTTGGAGCCTCCTTTCCCTGCGCTCTTTCTCCCTCTCTTTCCTTGTTTTTTTTGCAGGACGGGTTTTTTGATTTAATGCATCCAGATCAATTCTCCCGATAACTTTTAATTCTTCCACTTTAGGTTTTTCGGATTCTTTAGTTTCTTCTTTAGTATCTTCTTTAGTTTCTTCAATTTCTTTTCCCTCTGCTTTTTCAGCAGGCTGTTCGGGCAGAACTTCTTCTTCTTTTATCTCTTTTTCAGTAGATTCTTCAGGTTCGGCTGGTTTTTTTTCTACTTTAGGTGCTTCTTGTTCCTGAGGCTTCTGTT
>JBEPWX010000345.1:0-4461 GCA_041642235.1 Mariniphaga sp. | reverse complement strand
ACCTCCTTGGGTTGAGCAAACCTGCCAAGTGGAAGGATTGCTTCTGTTTTCATATCCATCAGGTAAATTTTTTCTTCCCTTAATCCTGAACTTGGATAAGTATCAGTCACCATCCATTTCCCGTCAGGTGAAAATGTTCCATGACCATCATAATCAAGTAGCCCATTTCCCAGCCGATGGTAATTTTTCTCTCCGACTGTAAATAGAACGTGGGCATATTGCTTTGCTTCATAATTAGCCGTAATCATTAATTCATTGTCATTTAACCAGTCGAAATGTGAACCTTCCCAGCCATCAGGAAAGCATCGTTGAAGATTTGTCCCATCGCGATTTACTGTTAATGAAGTAGTATTTCGATGAGGAACAGCCCTTGCCAGCCAGAATATTTTACTCCCACCCCGGCTGAACAAAGTGTGATTGAAATATTCTATTCCTTCTTCCGGAATTTCAGGGACTATGTCTTTTACCTGAGATATGGAAACTATTAGTTTAGCCTCACCTGTTTGCAGATTTACCAGAAACAATCCGTCATCTTCAGGAAATTGAACGGATTCTTTGGCATCCTGTCCATTACCTCCATATCCATAATCGATTCTTGTTTTGCGTAAACGGGCAAAATTAATGCTTACTGCTTCCTTTCCATTAGGAGAAACTGCACTAACAGGATAGGGGAGTGTCTTAATTTCCTGGCGGGTATGAACGTTTAGGATTACTGACACAAATTTCCCATCCCTTAAATCATTATATATTATAAGAGAATCGGGTGAAGTTCCCAGCCAATGAGCCATACAGCCTTGCTGAAAATTCCATGAACGGGTTTGGGTAAGGGGAATAAAACTGTTGGTCTCCAAATCTACAAGACCAAGTGTTGCAGGTTCATCTGCTTCTGGCAGATGGTCTTTTATATCTGTTTGTAAAACTGTGACATAACGTTGGTTTGCACTCCATGAGTTAATTCCATAATAACTGGCAAACAGATGCTCTTTTCCATCTTTGGTAATTTGTACCGGCTCGCCTGGAATGGGAAACGTTACTGAAACACCTTCTTTTTTATCTGAACATGCGTAACCCAGAGCTGTAATAATTATCAAAAATATCCCAAAGAAATTTTCTGTGCATTTTAATACAGGAAAAGGAAATTTAAAAAATTTGAAATAAACTTTATTTTTCATTACTGATTTTAATTTTGTTAATGTTTAACAAATATATGATATTTGATTCTCCGAACACAATCCTCATAATTTAGATTTATATGCCTGGCTATACTTTCAAATATCCAGCTCCCGATAAGTATTTTTAAGGCAGCAGATAAAAAAGTATGCCTTCGCCGGTAATGCTTTTATTGGGAATTGATCATAAACAAATAAAATTATGAAGACTTCTCTCTATTTAATCTGGTTTATATCGAATTCTCAGACACTAAAGAAATAAGATAATTTTAAAACCAACGTGCGATTTTTAAATTCCAGTTGCCTTAATCCAGCTGTTTTTGAATTAAAATAACGGGCTTCGTTATAAGCTAAATAAAGAAAACTGCCCGGCATATATTCCCAGCTTATAAGACAACTCAATAAATAATCATTATACACCACCTTTTTTTCATAATAATTTGTTCCGAGAATTCCTTGGGCATGTAAACGAATAAATAAATCTTTGGTGAACATTAGAGTTGAGTTTGACGATAACTTAAAATGCCTGCCATCATTTACATTTTCCGGATCGAATGTCTTAATAAAATCACCCTGTATTGTGGATAAAATATTATGAAAGAACCGGCCTTCTCCAAGAACAGAAACACTTTTTTGCTTACCAACGTATTTTTGATCAAAATTGTATAGTGTGCCATCTGATATAGAAACGAGTCCGGCAAATTTAGTCCCCAAACTTAAAGGTCTTGTTGAATAGTTTATTTTTATCAAGTTTCCGGAGTAACTGCCGGTAAGTTCTGTAGCAGAAAAAAAGTTTAATTCTGATGAAAAAATCATTTCATTCATCAGGTTTATACTTATATCACCATTAACTTCATAATTTGTTGCGTCTCTTATACCCCCGCTGATTGTTCGTTCTCCGGAATTGCTTTGAATGATATTGCCAAAATCCTGAGCGGGCAGGAAATTTGGGAATAGGCCTAGCCATCGGTTGATATACCTTGTTGTGAATAAATCTTTCCGGTTTTCATAGGCCAGATTGGTAGTTATCCTACGAATGTTGTACTTATTTATCCTGGGACTAAAACGCATAAGTCCAATCCATTTATTCCAGCCACGACCAGGTTCTTTTTGAATATACCCCACCTGGTTTATCTCAAAAGCTGGTTCTGTTCTGTCAACGTTAAATTTAAATCCAAATAAGTCACCTGTTCTTACATATGCCAGATTATACGCATTATTATCATCATAATCAAGTTCCGTTTGACCTGTGGCAACCTGAAAGTCAAATATATTATTGCTGCTGATCATAAAGCTTCCATCGATACCTGCAATTCGGTTGAAGGTTTCTGCCTCTTCTTTTGTTGCTGCTAAGATTCCAATATTGCTCGAACCTAAAATATCTTTTTTAACTCTCATCACTCCAAACAGTGCATTTTCAATATTCTGTTCTGAACTTGAAAAAAATGATTCTCCGGTAAGGTTTCCAAGTACCCCAAACTCAATTCCATGCTGCAGCTTGCCTGTCATTTTAAGACCACCAAGTATTTCACCCCTTGCACCTATCCTGCGGCTGTAGAATAATTCCAGCGGAGTGTTGAAAACATTGATTCTCTCGGTGAAAAATGGACGTAGTTCTTTAAAACGGGTCGGAAACCGCGTCAGGTTAATTTCAAAAATATCTGCATCTACCTGTGCAAAGTCCGGATTAATCGTAATGTCTGCTGTAAGATTAGGAGAAGGACTATATCTGATGTCACCTCCAAAGCTGACTGTTTTTGACGATATACTTTCAACCGATTTTGTAGAACTGGCAACTCCATAAGGTCTTACTTCAAAGGTCCTTCCCGAGTTTATGAAATTTATATTCTCAATATGCCCCATCTGAGACATTCGGGTTGTATTATCCCACTCCGGTAAATGAGGTTTCCATTGCCCCCGTGAAGCATTTTTTGATATATTTCGCATAATATTAAACCCCCAGGTCTGGTAATCGTCTCTTGGATATCTGAAATTAAAAAACGGTATTTTAACTTCTGCATACCAACCTTTCTCATCAACTGTTCCTTCTGAGTACCAGATGCCGTTCCAGTTGCCATCCCGCTTAATGTCATCATAACGAAGTTCATCTACCTGAACACCAGTAGGAGATACTACAAATTTATAACCTGTCCGGTGATCATGATAGCTGTCAATAAACAACATCAGATGATCGGGAGCAGAAGTACCTCTTGGCGACAACTGCTGAATTATTTTTCCTGGTTCAGAATCCCAGCACCAAACACCAATATAAAGGTTTTGATCATCGTATAAAATGGCAAATTCTGTTTCCTCGCTCATTGGGATGAGGGGAAATGGTTCTTTTTCCAGTAAATTACCTTTATGTTCTGCTTTTCTCCAGGCAGATTCACTTAATTTTCCATCAATGATTATCTCGTCCGTTCCTGACAAACGGAAAGCATTAATTGTGAAATGTTCCCGTGAAGTATCATTTACCAATGCCCTGACAGAATCAAAATAAGAAGTTGAAAACTGATTGTAATACGTTTCTCTCTGTCCAAATGAATTATAAGAGATCAAAAGCAGGTTTAGTAAAATGACCAGGATGCAACCGTTCAGCCGTGTAAAACAATTAAAATGGACAAAAATCCGGAAAATAAATCTTTCAGGATATTGAAATTTTCCTTTTTCGGTTTCACCATCCATTCTGTTCAATATGTAACATCCATTTCTGCATTTATCCGAATTCATGTTTTATTCCAGTCAAACGGTATGATAGGATTCTATTCAGAAGATTCAAACACAACTTCTCCTTCTACTATTGTCTTTTTTATATTTAACTCATCTTGATCCATTGAAAACAGGATTAAGTCGGCTCGTTTTCCTGTTGTTAATTCACCTCTGTCTTCCAGATCGTATAAACGCGCCGGATTTGTACTTGCCATCTGAATAGCTGTCGCAAGATCACAACCTGTAACCCTCATAACGTGACCTATCATTTTTGATAATGGGGATGCAGCACCACTTAATACATTCTGGGCAGGATAAACAATCACTCCTTCAGGTTTCAATTCCAGAGTATCTCCAATGGCATTCAGGTAATATCCTGGTTCAAGGCCTCCCAGAGAGCTCATGTCGGATGTCATAACAATTTTATCTGGCCCTTTTGCTTCATAAAAGACTTTTATTTGTTCTGGTGTTAAATGAAATCCATCACAAATGATGCTGATATTAATCCTGTCATCGGCAAGCTGAGGCCATAGCGGATTGTTCCATCGGTTTATTGAATTGGAAAGACCATTTCCAAGATGAG
>JBEPWX010000344.1:0-4464 GCA_041642235.1 Mariniphaga sp. | reverse complement strand
GGGCAAGGGATAACGGCATCGAACTGGTTTATCTGAATACAGGAAATGTCGATAATCCGGTTGAAAAATTGAAAGAAGCCTCGGGTGGAACCGGTTACAACGATGTGTTTGTATTTGCACCTGTTGCCCCGGTTATAGAACAGGCCGACGCCATTCTCGGCTTCGACGGCTGTCTTAATTTCTTTGCCGGCCCCTCAAATCCTGACTTTTCTGCAAAAATGAACTTCTATAATGTACATTATGGAGCCACGCATATTACGGGAACCTCGGGCGGTAACAACGATGATATGGTGGAAGCCCTGGAATGTATGGGCAACGGACTTGACCCTGCCGGACTGGTTACCCATATCGGCGGATTGAATGCAGTCATTGATACCACATTAAATTTACCACAGATACCCGGCGGAAAAAAACTGATTTATACACATAAGAACCTTCCGCTTACAGCTCTTTCCGATTTTGAAGAACTGGGAAAAACCAATCCCCTGTTCAAAGAACTGCATCACCTTGTTTCCAAAACCAAAGGCCTGTGGAACGTAGAGGCAGAGCAGTTTCTGCTGGAACATGCACCTGAAATTTAAACCTGCCTGACTGGTTCATTCCTGTTCCGTTAAAACAGGTAATACTATTGTAGTACAAAATGGCTTTTAATTCGTTTATATTCGGGAAGTATGACAAACAGCCTTTCAACCCATTTGTAAACAGAAATTTCCCATCTTCAGTAACCCCGATACACGGGGAAGTGGGAGGGGATTCGGGGAATTTTTCTACATAGCTGTTTTGCAATATCCTTACTTTCAACTGCTTTTTTTTTGGAACAATTATTTCCTGACCCCAGAAGAATGTTTTTTTAGTAAACCCCTAAATGAAGCATGCATAAAGTTCCGGACTACCGATGGATGATTGACATCAGGAAAAGAATCAGGCGCTTTGGGGGAGTAATAATTTTATCAGGATAAAAATAATGAAAATAGCACAAATTTCCCCACTCTATGAAAGTGTACCTCCTAAGTTTTACGGAGGGACCGAACGGGTTGTTCATTATCTCACCGAGGGCCTGGTGGCTCAGGGACATGATGTTACACTCTATGCCAGCGGCGATTCCGAAACCAGTGCAAATCTGGTTCCATGCTGCGACACTGCCCTGCGGCTTAACGGCAACGTTGTTGATCCACTGGCGCCTCATTTTACCATGATGGAAAAAGTCCAGAGGGATGCCCACCGGTATGATGTTATACATTCACATATCGACTATCTGTTCTATCCTATAATCAGGCGGAACAACTATCCTTTTCTTACGACACTGCATGGCAGGCTCGATGTACCCGAACTTCTGCCGCTTTATACCGAGTATTTCCAGGTTCCTGTAGTTTCTATTTCCGATTCTCAGCGAAAACCGCTACCCGTGGCCAACTGGCAAAAGACAATTTATCATGGTCTGCCGTTAAACCTCTACACGTATAGCGCACACAAGGGTAATTATCTTGCTTTTGTTGGCCGGATTTCTCCGGAAAAAAGAATTGACCGGGCGATCGATATCGCCATCAGAGCAGGAATTCCCCTGCGTATTGCAGCTAAAGTTGATAAAGCTGATCTGGAATATTTTGAAACAACAATAAAAAATTTACTCAACCATCCTCTGATTGAAATGTTGGGTGAAATAAATGATCATGAAAAACAGGAGCTTTTGGGCAATGCTTTGGGGCTTATTTATCCCATCGACTGGCCTGAACCGTTCGGACTTGCCATGATTGAAGCCATGGCATGCGGTACCCCTGTTGTTGCCTACCGGAACGGCAGTGTTCCCGAAGTTGTCGATGAAGGTGTCACCGGTTATATTGTCAATTCCGGAGAGGAGGCGGTGAAGGCGGTGGAGAAACTTTCACTTCTTGACAGGGAAAAAGTCAGGGAAACATTCGAAAACCGCTTTTCTGTGCAGAGAATGACCAGAGATTACCTGGAAGTTTATGAGTCATTGAACAAATTAAATGGAAAAGATATTTTAAAAATAATTCATAAGCGTCCCGAAACTATTGCGTATGGAAAAAAAGCATAAAAACGATGCCATTCATACTCTGGCTACATCTTCACTAACCGAAGAAAAAACGTATGTGCTGAAACATGGCGATACATTCGCCATTTTTAATAAATATGGCGATATACATCAGTACAAACAAAGCGCCCAGGGAATTTATCATGAAGGAACCCGGTTCGTTTCCGATTTTCAGCTGAAAATTGACGGAAAACTTCCGCTGTTTTTGAGTTCAAACCTCAGGGAACGAAACGAAATGTTCCTGGTTGATCTTACCAATCCCGATATAAATGTGGATCATCAGGTCAGGCTGGAAAAAGATGTTGTTCACATAATGCGGCAGAAAGTGCTTTGGAATTCGGTTTATTATGAGCAGATCTATTTCCATAATTTTGGGCTTGAAGAGGTTGACTTTAATATCGAACTTTTGGTTGATTCCAATTTTGATGATATTTTCGAAGTTCGTGGCGCTGTGCGCCTGAAGAAAGGCATAAGATTGCCCGGAAAAACAGAAAAGAATTCTATCCGTCTGGCTTATGTTGGCGTTGACGGGCTTGAAAGAACCACAGTCATGCATTTAAACCCCGAGCCTGCCTATATGGAAAACAACCGGGTTATCTATTCCATTCATCTTTCTCCCGGCAAAAGTTTTATTATCTCACCCACGCTGTCTTTTGAATTACAAGGCAGGGAGAAGCCCCGGATTTTAAACTTCAGAAAAGCGGTTAAAAAGCACAAACGTTTTTTGGATTACGTCGATCAGTCGACCTGCAGGATTACCACCTCCAATGAACAGTTTAACCACTGGATAAACCGTTCGTATACCGATTTGATAACCATGATAACTGAAACACCATACGGGCCGTATCCCTATGCCGGTATTCCCTGGTATGCCACACCCTTTGGAAGGGATGGTATTATTACTGCCCTGGAGTGCATGTGGGTCAGTCCCGAAGTAGCCAAAGGTGTCCTGAGCTACCTGGCCGCTACCCAGGCAACAGAAAGCGACAGTTTCAGGGATGCTGAACCGGGGAAAATCCTGCACGAAACACGCGACGGTGAAATGGCCCTGCTGAATGAAATTCCGTTTAAGCAATATTATGGCACCATCGATGCCACCCCGCTTTTTATTGTACTGGCAGGTGAGTATTACAAACGCACCGGCGATTTGAAATTCCTTGAAGAGTTGTGGCCCAATATTGAAAGGGCTCTTGAATGGATCGATAATTACGGGGATATCGACGGGGACATGTTCGTGGAATACGAACGAAAAGAGGAATCGGGTCTGTTTAACCAGGGATGGAAAGATTCATACGACTCGATAACATATGAAAATGGCACTATTGCTAATCTCCCCATAGCGCTATGTGAAGTGCAGGGATACGTTTTTAGTGCCTGGAAAAAAGCTTCCATGCTTGCCCGTGCACTGGGATTGAACGAAAAAGCTGATACATTGGACAACCGGGCTGAAGAGCTGAAGCAAAAATTCACAAAGCAGTTCTGGTCGTCTAAAAAATCCACGTTCTACCTGGCTCTTGCCGAAAATAAAAAGCCCTGTGATGTGGTCTCATCGAATGCCGGACATTGCCTTTTTTCTAAAATTGCAACACCCGAACAGGCTAAAAAGGTTGCGCAAAGCCTGCTCTCAGACGAAATGTTTACCGGCTGGGGCATTCGGACATTAAGCTCCGGGGAGTTAAGGTTTAACCCTATGTCGTACCACAATGGTTCCGTATGGCCTCACGACAATGCCCTTATTGCCAGCGGATTCTCGAAGTATGGCTTAAAAGAGGAGGTGGGCAAAATAACAACAGCCTTGTTCGACGCCAGCCTCCATTCCGAAGGCCAGCGGTTGCCTGAACTGTTCTGTGGTTTTAAAAGAAAACCGGGTGAGGCGCCTGTCAATTATCCGGTTGCATGTTCACCCCAGGCATGGTCGGTGGCAACTGTATTTATGATTATACAGGCTTTGCTGGGTATCGATATCAATGAAAGTGAAAACCGGATCCGTTTCCATAAACCCTACCTGCCTGAATACCTGAATTCCCTGAATATTAAAAACCTGCGGTTCAAAAACCTGCAGTTAAGCTTTGAATTTATCCGGACGGGCAACGGGGTAAGTGTTGCCATGCAAAACAAAAATGTGCCGGTAAGGCTGGAGGTAATCTACTGAAAGATGCTACGTTCCTGTTTACCTGCTTTTCATATCCCCATATATGTTTCACGCACGACCGGAATTAAATTTCCTGTATTTTTCTTACATTGGGGAAAATTGAATGTTCATGAAGCCGGAAAAAAAGCAAGTGGAAGTTTTGTTGATGCACTATTTCAGGGAATGTTATCCTGAATTTCCAAAGGGTAAACTGGTGCCATCAGAATCTCCTGATTTTATTTTAAAGCTGAACACCAAACACCGTGTTGGCATAGAAATT
>JBEPWX010000343.1:0-4466 GCA_041642235.1 Mariniphaga sp. | reverse complement strand
TGGAAACTTCAGGTTTTTTAGCTCAGGATGGTTGTTTCTCCATGCCAGATGAACAAATTCTGAGTCAATGGAGGCTCCGACTAAATTCGTATTGCGTTTTTCAAATTCTTCGTAGGAATTGTTAAACGATGCAATTTCAGTTGGGCATACAAAGGTGAAATCAAGAGGCCACCAGAAAAAAACTGTCCACTTTCCATTTTTTAAATTATCAAGGGTCAGGGTTTGAAATTCTTTTCCTGCTTCAAGCGAAGTAACTACTTGTTTTTCAAATGCCGGAAATTTGTCTCCTACTGTTAGCATAATATTTAAATTAAAAGATTTATAATATTCTTATTTAGATTGATTAAAAATTTCGGCTCAAAAGTAAATTTTAATAAATTTTAAATCAAATTGATTTTTTATAATAGTCATAGATATGAACTATTTTCAGTCATCTAAGAATATAGATGTCAGCCTTTTAATGTTTTATTACATGCTGGGTTTTACGTCAGCTCAGGTATTTTTTTTTAATATAAGGTATACCGTTTACTTAACTATATTTGAAGAAACCTCGATTATACCTATATTTAACAGCTTTTTAAATTATAAATAATAGGAATAAAAAATACCTATCCAATTGAAACTTTAATTGATTATGGAAAAAAAATCGAACAAAAGTGTTGTAACCAGAAGAGCTTTTCTAGGTACAACAGCCGCTGCTGCAGCAGGTTTAACGATTGTTCCGAGCCACGTAGTGGCCGGAATGGGGCATAAGGCTCCCAGTGATAAACTGAATATTGTAGGTATTGGTGTAGGAGGTATGGGGTTTGCTAATCTTAAAAACCTTGAATCTGAAAACATCATTGGACTATGCGATGTGGACTGGAAGTACACAGGCGGGAACGGTGTTTTCGACCGGTTCCCAAAGGCTAAGAAGTACAAAGACTGGCGCAGGATGTATGATGAAATGGGTAAGGATTTTGATGCTGTAGTTGTTGCTACTGCCGATCATACTCATGCTATAACTGCTGCCCATGCTATTACCATGGGGAAACATGTGTATGTTCAAAAGCCTCTTACACACTCAGTTTACGAGTCGAGGCTGCTTACCAAACTGGCTGATAAATATAAAGTGGCCACATCCATGGGGAACCAGGGTTCTTCAGGTGAAGGTGTTAATCTTACCACAGAATGGCTGGCAAATGGTGAAATTGGTGAGGTAACTAAAGTAGAGGCATTTACCGACCGTCCTATTTGGCCACAGGGGCTTAATACACCCGAAGCAGGCCATTGGGTGCCTGAAACACTCGACTGGGATCTGTTTGTTGGTCCTGCTAACATGCGTCCGTACAATGAAATCTATCATCCATGGAACTGGCGTGGCTGGTGGGATTATGGAACCGGTGCATTAGGCGATATGGCCTGCCATATTTTGCATCCTGTATTTGTTGGTCTTGAACTGGGATATCCAATTCATGCACAGGCAAGCTCAAGCCTTCTGCTTCAGGATTGTGCTCCTGTTTCAGAAGCAGTTAAACTTACATTCCCATCACGCACACCTGAACGTTCATGGAAAGGAATGAAAAGAAATGCTGAACTGCCACAGGTTGATGTATATTGGTATGATGGTGGTATTAAAATGATGCTTCCCGATGAATGGCCTGATGGCAAAAATCCAAATGATGCCGGTGGTGGTGTTATTTTCCATGGAACAAAAGACAAGCTCGTTTGCGGATGCTATGGAAAAGACCCATGGTTGATTTCAGGACGTAAACCCGATGCACCTAAATTCCGTCGCCGGATTGAAACCAGCCACGAAATGGATTGGGCACGTGCATGTAAAGAAAGCCCTGAAAATCGTACACCTACTGCCTCCGATTTTCAGGAAGCCGGTCCGTTCAACGAAATGGTTGTTATGGGTGTATTGGCTGTGCGTTTGCAGTCGCTTAATAAAGTTCTTGACTGGGATGGTGAAAATATGGAATTTACCAACCTTACCAGTGACGAAAAAATCCGTACAGTAATTAAGGATGGTTTTGAAATAAAAGACGGACATCCTACATTCAGAAAAACATGGACCGATCCGGTTTCTGCAAAAGAATTGGCATCTGAATTAATTAAGCATACTTATCGTAAGCCCTGGAGCTTGCCCGATATGCCTGCTTAATCAGGTTTTATTAAAGATAAATTTTTGGGAGGTTGCCGTATACTGGCAACCTCTCTTTTTTTTGTGCCCGTTGCAGATATTCTCCTGGTTCATTCCTGACTGCGGGAAAGATTTCAAACAATAATCTACTTCGCATTCCGGTAGTTCAAATCAGCAATCTGCCACAAATACCGGCTTGAAAGAGTTTTAAATGATTACCCTGCTAAACAATAGAATTCGGCAATCACTCAGGTTATATTCAACATATAGGAATTGTAATTAGGATAAATTCAATTATAAATCATATCTGGTACAGTCTATGTTCGGTTGCAATTGAATTAACATTGAATTTAATCTGTACCAGGTATGGTTTCGAAGTGTTCTTTTGGTTTCATTTTCATTTGATTCGAAACAGGATGCACATCAGCTCTTACTTCAGAGAACATGCCTTTTTACGTGAACGATGCACCTCCTGATGCTTTTTATAAAGGTTTTTTAAGCAATTTAAATTTATTCTTACAGTTTATATTCAGGAAAAATTGGAGCTTAACGTATTTTTTTTCTATTTTGCATCAATCAGTTCAGGGTTTGAACGTTTATAAAACTATGGGTAATAAGACAAACAGGATTTCCCGCCGTACATTTATTTCAAGTACAGCCACCGTTTCTGCCGGGTTTACTATTCTGCCATCACATGTTGTTGCCGGGCTGGGGCACAAAGCTCCGTCGGACAAGTTAAATATTGCAGGAATTGGCATCGGTGGCCGGGGATACAATAACCTGAGAAATGTAGAAACCGAAAATATAGTGGCGCTGTGCGATGTTGACCAGGACTATGCCGGAAACACATTTAAGCGGTGGCCAATGGCAAAACAGTTTACAGATTACCGGGTAATGCTGGAGCAGCAAAAAGACATTAATGCTGTTGTAATTGCCACTCCCGATCATTCTCATGCTTTACCGGCGATTTTGGCCATGCGCGATGGGAAACATGTTTTCCTTCAGTCTCCGCTTACACATTCAATATATGAATCGAGGCTGCTGGTCGATACAGCCAGCCGATACAATGTTGCTACTCAAATGGGCATCCAGGGGAATTCGGATGAAGGCATCAGGCATATCTGCGAATGGATTTGGGCAGGAGCGATAGGTGAAGTAACTCATGTTGATGCCTGGACAACACGGCCTGTATGGCCGCAGTTTTTGCAGGCACCCGACAGGAGCCGGCGTGTTCCCCGCGACCTGCAGTGGGAATTGTTTGTGGGGCCTGCAACGTGGCGCGAATACAACCCTGTTTATCATCCCTGGACATGGCGGGCCTGGTGGAACTTTGGAACAGGGGCAACCGGCTTCATGGGACCTCATATTCTCGATCCGGTATTTAAATCGTTAATGCTTGGTCATGCTGCTTCTGTTGAAGCCAGCTCATCGGAGTTCAATACAGTTTCTCCTCCTAACTCAGCATTTGTGCGCTATGAATTCCCCAGGCGCGATAACCTTCCAAAGGTTGGAATGCCTGAAGTGTCGGTAAACTGGTACGAAGGAGGCTGGATGCCTCCCCGGCCCAACGAACTGGCTGACGGGGAAATGATGGGTGATGAAACGGGAGGCTGTATTTTTTACGGCACACGCGGTAAATTAATGTGTGGGGCATATGCCCAAAACCCTGTTCTGCTGCCCAAAAGCGAAATGGATCATTTTCAGGAACCTGAAAAAACCATCCGCAGGATATTTAATCCCCTTGAAGGAGGACATGAACAAGACTGGGTGAGGGCTTGTAAAGAGCCTGCAGAGACCCGGCTTAAGCCTTCCGCTAATTTTACCTATTCCGGGCCACTTACTGAAATGGCACTGCTGGGTGTGCTGGCAATACGGCTGCAGAGCCTGCGGCGTAAATTGGAGTGGGACGGCCCTAATATGCAGTTTACAAACATCAGGTCAAACGATGTTCTGCGTATACTTACAAGTAGTGATTTTGAAATATCATACGGAAATCCCCGCACAAATAATGAGTATGCAACCCTGCCAGCAGGTCCTGCTGCAGAGGAATGGATCAGGCACAATTACCGGAATGGATGGGAGCAGATTTAATGAGTGAACGTTGAGCAGTAAACAGTCCTTTTAATTGCCGGACAATATTGCATGAGGAATAACAGTATAGAATTTCCAGTTCCAGGTTTCGGGTTCAAAGTTCAGGAGAGAAGGGATTCCATCCTTCTTTCCATTTGAAACTCTGCCTTTGAACCAACGCATTTCACCTGAACGAGGCAAGGATGGAATCCCTGTCACCTTTGCATGTGATTAAATTTATTGTAATTAGCGGGTTGAGGTTTTAGTTATA
>JBEPWX010000342.1:0-4484 GCA_041642235.1 Mariniphaga sp. | reverse complement strand
CCATACTTATATAATAAACCTGCAAGATCTTTATAGCGCTTAATATGTTCGACCCTTTTCTTAAATTTCATGTTTCGGTAATGAAAATTTAAAACATAAACTATATTCATTTTGTTTACTATTACATAGATTGAAAAACAGTATTATGGAAAATAAATCATCTGAATAAAGTGCAATATGCCGGGCATTTGATATCTTTAATTTACCTCATTGATCTGTTGAGCAGATTATGCTGTACGTGCTGGTCGAATTTATTTTAAAATGTGTATAAAAACCTTTGAGCTGTGAGTATCGGAAATGTAGTTTTATTGTCGCTTTCTTTATTTTTTATCTACAGCACTTTCATCTCTTTCGTACGTTGGGATTACTGGTGGGTGCGGGTATTTGATTATCCAAGGCTTCAGATTAGCGTTTTATTAATTTTATCGGTAATAGCCAGTATTGTGATTTATGATTTTACTAAAACGTGGCACTACCTGGTAACGGGAATGCTGCTGCTCAGTCTGTTTTACCAGGTGCGAAAGGTTTATCGCTATACGCCCTTTACACCCAAACAGGTTCATACATATAAGGGCGACGAAAATGTAAACACATTTTCGATATTGGTAAGCAATGTTTATCAGCCCAATCGAAAATCGGAAAAGCTGCTGAGGCATGTACGGAAATACAAACCCGACCTGCTGCTGTTGCTTGAGACAAATAAGTGGTGGGAAGAGCAGATGAATGTACTAGAGGAGGAATATCCCTATACCATTAAAAAACCACTTGATAATTTATACGGCATGTTGCTTTACTCCAGGCTTAAATTGAAAGAGCCTAAAATAAATTTCCTTTTTGATAAGGAAATCCCTTCGTTTGAGGCGTGGGTTCAGCTAAACCAGGTCGACTACTTTAAAATATTCTGCCTTCATCCCAAACCTCCGTTTCCTACTGAAAGCACCACTTCCACCAACAGGGATGCCGAACTGCTGATCGTCGGAAAAAAAGTTTTAAACATGGATGTGCCGGTTTTAATATTTGGCGACTTCAACGATGTTGCCTGGTCGAATACTACCGAACTTTTTCAGAAGGTAAGCAAATTGCTTGACCCGCGGATCGGCAGGGGCTTTTTTAATACCTTTCATGCAAAGTATCCGTTCTTCCGCTGGTCGCTCGACCATGTCTTTCATTCGAATCATTTTCAGCTGAGCCGGTTGAAGCGTTTGGGCGCTATTGGTTCCGACCATTTCCCGATATTCATTAAACTGCATTTCAAACCCGGTGAAAAGGAGCGGCAGGAGGAGCCTGAAGCCGACGGTGATGATTTCCGGATGGCCGAGGAGGATATTGAAAAGGCAGATAAGATTACCACGAATGATGGGTATAAGGATATTTAGGCAAAGGCAATTTATTTTGAGACTCCTGAAATTGAAGTAATCAATTAACGTTTAAGGTTTTCTGATAATTGTTTATAAATTAATTAATAACTGAATAATTAGTTAAACCGCAGATATCACTTTTCACACTGATTTTTTAAGGGACGGTTTAATGATTTATTAATCAATAATTAAAGCTGCTGTAATAGAGTAAGGCTATATTCGTATTGCCATACATTTTTTTTATAATAATTGTAAAGTTCTAATATACTTCTGATAATGTGCTGTATGTAGTTTTACTAACAGATAAATGCTTTCAAAATATGATCAAATATGCAAAGGCAATACTTCCGCAGATAAGTTCCTGGAAACCGTTATTCCGAAAGGAATTAATAAAATGTATACAATGGACAGAGCCTGAAGAATGGTTTGAATTGAGAACCTGGTGCTATGATAATTTTTATGAGTTGCATCCGGATATTTTAACTGAGGTATTTAATAACCCTAAAACACTGAAGATTTCAATATGTTAAAACTAACCAATATGACAACATCAAAAAAAAAAGAAAAGAATTTCCCTGGCCAATATTAATTACAACAATGAACGAGTTATCTACCCGGAGATTAATGCCAAATATGCTATTCCAAAAGATAGTGATCCCCTGGCTTTTGTAGTTCCATGGCAAATATCCGATAACTTGAAAAATTGGTGAGTTTATTAAAAAAACTATACCCTATAAAATTGTACTCAGAAGAACAAAAATAAATTTCCCGTACAGTCAGTTAACCTTTTAATCACTTTGGCAAGGGCATGCAATCTCCCTTGCCTTTTTTCTTTTTCTTTTGAAATCCCTCCTGTGTTATGGAATTTATTAGTGGTAACTTAAAAAAACCAGAAATATACAAGAATACCAAAGTTCAACTATTTCCCAACAGCAAACTCAAAAGGAGTGACACCCATTCACTCAATCACCCATTCATCCGTTCACCAAGGCCTAATGCTGAGTGACTGCCATATTCGCACACTTTTTTCCTTGGTGTATTTTTTGATGGAGTTTATTTTTCACTTAAATTTGAAAAGGGAAAATTACTATGGTATTAAAGGAACTGAATAAAAAATACAGCACTATTACGAACAATCTGTCAGCACGCCGGTTGAAGCCTGCATTTGATCTGATCGGAGAACTCATTTCCGAAAACAGCCTGGGGAAATACAGTGATGAATACAGGAACCTGGAAGAAACCTATCATTATATGCTGAAGTACACAATGGAAGGTATTCGCGATCCCGAGCGGCAGAAGGTTTATCATAAACTGATTGTTTCGGTTTATGCGTTGGCCGACAAAGTGAATGAGGCCGTACGCCTGAAGTTTTCCCCTTCAGTGGAATACGAAAAGAAGCGGATGTTTAAAGATAAGCTCATCCAAAATATAAGTCGGTTTGTAGCTGAGCTGGAAGATTTTTACCTTCACGATGACAGCATTTCCCCTGAAAATGAAGCCTCATCAATAAATTCTGCAAGGGAGCACCAGGAAAAGATGCGCAGGCTCTTCTATCACGTATGGTTTAGCAACAAACTGACATCTGAGGAGGCCGATGCATTACGGACCTTTTTATTAAGCCCTGCTGTTCTTGTTTCTTACAAGTCATTCATTATAAATGCTCTGATGCTTAGTCTGCTAAGGTTTTTTGATAACGAAAAGTTCAGTATCCTTTTCGGTGCCTGCGATTCACAGGAGGCCGAAGTTAATCAGCGGGCGCTTGTGAGTCTTCTCATTAACCTGTACAATTACGATGAACGTATGCAATTTCATCCGGCAATTACCGGACGGTTAAAATTGCTGAATGAAAACGTAAATTTTAAAAATAACATCGAACGCATCATCGTCCAGTTTATTCGAAGCAAGGAAACAGAGAAACTTCAGAAACGTATCCGGGATGAAATTCTGCCCGAAATGATTAAAATAAGTCCTAATTTGAAGGATAAAATCAATCTCGACAGCTTGATGGAGGAGGGTTTGACGGAGGATAAAAATCCTGACTGGGAAGAAATTTTTAAAGATTCACCCGGCCTGTTAAATAAAATGGAAGAGTTTTCGGAACTTCAAATGGAGGGGGCCGATGTGTTTATGGGGTCATTTGCCATGCTTAAATCATTTCCGTTTTATAACGAAATGAGTAACTGGTTCATGCCTTTTTTTCCGGAAAATCCCGATGTAACCGGATCGCTTGATTTATCCGATTCCATTAACAAGCAAATGGTTGATGCCATTAATAAGGCGCCAATATTATGCAATTCCGATAAATATTCGTTTTGCTTCAGTATTCAGAGCCTGCCTAATGAAAACCGGGAATTTCTGACCCAGGGCATAAATGCCGAAATGGACCAGTTAAAAGAATTGCAAGAAGACGAGATGGTATTGGATCCGGCAAAGAAAAATGAATTTATATCCAATCAGTACATCCAGGATTTATACCGATTTTTTAAACTTTTTCCACGGAAGCGTGATTTTGAAGATATATTTAACTGGCGCTTTGATTTTCACAACAAGGTGGCCCTTGGCGATATTTTAAAAGAAGACCCCAAAGTGTTGCGAAACATTGCTGAGTATTATTTTGCAAAAAACCAGTTTGATGAAGCAGCTGAAATATTCAGTCATTTACTGAAGCATGAGAAGACAGGAGAGTTGTACCAGAAGATTGCTTTTTGTTACCAAAAAAACGGCAATTTTGAAACAGCCCTGGAGGGTTACCTGAAGGCTGATCTATATGATATTAACCGTACTTGGAATCTTAAAAAAATTGCGTTGTGTTACCGTAATCTAAAGCAACCCGGCAAGGCACTTGAATATTATAAGGCAGCAGAGAAAGCAGATCCCGATAATCTGAACAATCAGCTCAATATCGGCCATAGTTTGCTTGAACTGGAAGAATTTGAAGAGGCCTTAAAAGTTTATTTCAAGGTGGAATATTTGGCTCCAGGCAATAAAAAAGTATGGCGCCCTATTGCCTGGTGCTCCTTCCTTACCGGTAAAAAAGAGCAGGCAGAGAAATATTTCCTGAAGCTTATTGAAGATGAGCCCGGTAAACATGATTTTATGAACATGGGACATGTGCAGTGGAGCCTG